>CANRCI010000010.1 GCA_947629075.1 uncultured Bacilli bacterium
TGATAATGATACCAACGTTGATAATGGTGATAGAACTTGTACTAAGTTATATAAACCACTAGAAATACAACTTATCAACGATTACTGTGATAAGAACTGGTCAGTAGATACAGCGAACTATAAAACTAGTGAAGAATGTAAACAATCTTGTACGGCTGCTTGTAAAGGAATAAGTGATCCAAGTAATTACAATCAAGTCGATAAATATTGTGATACGGGATATGTAAAAGATGGATTTGCTAGTAAAAATGATTGTATAAATTATTGTGCTAAGACGGGAAGTAAATCTGATTACTATTATCGTCAAGTCGATATTACTAATCCGTTCCCAGGAAATGATTTCAAGCTTATAACGGGAGCAACCGGAAGAATGCCGGGAAGTAACTGGTTAGCCCGTGATGATTACATAACTGAAGATAAGAACGATCGTACTTCAGTTCAGAGCAATAATCCAGAATACGTCATTGAATTAAGTGGTAGTACGATTAGAGAGATAAGAAATCAGACATCGCGTTGGAATTCAACGCATACAAATACCAATGCTTATTTGAGCTATGTCAGATCAAGTAGCAGTCCAACTGGTGAATATAAAAGTAAATTCATTCACGACAACGATACAAGTAACGGTGGATTTACTAAATACTTTACTGTAATAAATGGTGAAAGCAAGTAGAAAGGAGGAATATTGAGATATGAAAGTATCAATGTGGGGTTATTTCTTACTTTTCCTTGGCCTATTTGGAATAGTGATGATTAACTTATTCGGTGGCCTTACAATTTATAATGAACAGGACTATACCAATCTTAAAGAATTAGTTGAGGCTTCAATGATTGATTCAATTGATTACACAGCTTATCGTGAAGGTATTGGTTACGACGGTGTTCAAAAAGAGAACAATGAACCTAACGTAAGACAAGACGAATATATGCACTGCATAACTGGAGAAACAGGACAGATAAGAATTGTTCGCGAAAAATTTGTTGAAAGCTTTGCTCGACGCTTTGCTGAGAATGCTAATAGTAGTAGAGATTATAGAGTTATCTACAATGATATCGATGAATGTCCACCAAAAGTTAGTGTAACAGTAGTTTCAAAACAACAATTAGACTTTTTCGAAAAATTATTCGGAAAAAAAGAACAAACTAGTGAAGATGGTTCAACAACTGTCAATTACGAAACAGATACAGTTGACGCTGTAAATACTTTAACTGCTATCCTGGAAACAGGAAAAGAATAAAATAAAAAAGAAGGAAGGGAATTTAAATGAATAGTTCAACAATAAAAATCAAAAAATTCTTGAGTAACAGAAACACAGTAGCCTTTATTTGTGGAATTTTAGCTGTTGTCGTCTTATTTGTAGCTTACAATTGGCGTATTCGTAATGCTATTGATCCGATTCAAGTTCCTGTTGCCAAAGTAGATATTCAACCACGTACTGAAATAACTGATGATATGGTTGAGTATAAGCAATTTACTAGTGCTGCTCTTGACAATGAAAATGTTATTGTTAAGGGAGCCGATGTAATAGGAAAGTATTCCAAAGTAAATACTATGATTCCACAGGGAAGTTTGTTCTACAACAGTGCTATAGTAGATCAAGAGGATAGAGCTGACTACTATGTCGATCAAACTCCAAAAGATTACGTTTTACACTACATACCAGTTAATACAACGACAAGTTATAGTAACTCAATTCTACCTGGTCGTTATATCGATATTTATCTATCTACTGGAAATACGACTGCTAACGAAGATGAGACATATGTTGAAGGTGGAAAAGTAATGGTTTCTATGTTCATTCAAAATGTTAAAGTTTTAGCTGTAAAGACAAGTAGTGGAGAAAACGTATTCGAAAATAGTGAAGAGACAAGAGTACCAGCCCAATTAATTGTGGCAGTACCAAAACGTCAATATTTATTATTAAAAGCTGCTTCTTTAATATCTGATTCTGGTGGTGGTATTACTATAACTCCAGTACCAAATACTAATAAAGAAGATGTTCAACCAGAAATCGTCAATGAAGCTTGGGAAGATTATTTAACATCACGTATGGAACAAATCGATGAGTCACTTTTAGAAGATATTAAAGGAACTGAGGATAAGAAAAATGGATGAGTCTATGAACTTAAACGGGTTAGGTTTTAATAATAATCAAGCTCAATCCCCAAATGGCTCATCTAATGTTGCTGGAACGCAACCAAATTCAATTCCTAATAATAATGCTCAACCTAATATTGTTGAGCCTCAATATGTAATACCGGAACCGACGATTGGACAAGCTGCAACTCCAACTCCAGTTGCTCCTCAACCAATCGTTACTCCAGTTATCGAGCAACCAACTGTTCAGCCAGTCAGTCCAGTTGTACAACCAGTTGTAGCACCAGTCAATAATCCTAGTGTTCAACCTGTAGTTCAACAAGCTCCGATTGAACCGGCTCCAGTTGCTCAACCAAATCCAATTAATCAAGTACCTGTAACTGCAACCCCAGCACCAGAGACTAATCAGACGGTAGTTAACGGTCCACTAGGACCAACGGTTATCGATCCGGTCGATGCTGGTATCAAGAAAGAAGAACCAGTGGCAAAAGCCGAAAACATATTGCCACAGATCAGTGAAACAGAAACGCCAACTGCTGGTGCTTCAGAAGCTAGTGAAGGTATTACGCCTGAAGAATCTAAACAATATATGGATGATACTGTATCCGATATGTTTAAAGAGCTTCAGGAAAGCGAGATGAAAAAAGCTCAAAAAGATAATTTGTTCGCTAGTATGGATTTCGGTCCATTGAAGAAATATTTGGACGATGATGATATCACCGATATTTCTTACAGTAATGGTGGACAATTATGGCTTAAATCGTTAAGTAAAGGAGTTTACCGTTCAGCTGAACAGAATATCAACGATGCCCTTATGGAAAAGATTGCCTTCCAATGTTCTAACGTTATGGGTAAAACCTTCAATATGGCGCATCCATTCCTCGATTCAGAAAGTGCTGAACTACGTATGAACTTCGTTCACGATTCCATTGCTCGAAACGGAATTGCAGCTGTTTTCCGTAAGACACCAGCTAAGATTCGTCTAGAAAAAGAAAAACTACTAGAACAGAAATATGTTACATTATCAATCCACGATTTCCTTATCAAAGCTGTTCAAGGTCACTGTAACATTTTGGTCTGTGGAGAAACTGGTAGTGGTAAAACCGAGCTAGTAAAATATTTAGCTAGTCATACAGCTGAAAATGAAAAGATAATTACGATCGAGGATACATTAGAGTTGCACTTGGACCGCATCTATCCGCAACGTGATATAGTGGCGATGAAAACCAATAATATCGCATCGTACTCTGATGTACTTATTACATGTATGCGACAAAACCCAAAGTGGATATTACTTTCCGAGGTTCGTAGTGCTGAAGCTGTTACGGCAGTACGTAACTCTATTTCTTCAGGACACAACATTCTATCGACAATCCACGCTGATAAAGCTGAAAGTATTCCACTACGTCTATACAGTTTGTTGGAGACTAATATCGATGTCGATCAATTCATCAAAACGATTCACCGTTATGTACAATTAGGTATATTCGTTCGTGGACGTTTTGATCCTAAAGTTGGGCGTTTTGTCCGTGAAATAGCTGAAGTAACAGAGTTTTATGTCGATGATGACAACAATGCTTGTCACAACGTCATCTATAAAAAGAGCATTGCTGGTGTAGAGACTTACAACAATTTGAGTGCTCACTTACTTGAGTATCTTGAAGGTCAAGGTGTCGATATATCAACTCTTAAAAATATTGCACCTGAAAAATCTTCATCAGATGATATGAGTACTGATGAAAAAATAGAAGAGCCAGCCAAAGAAGAAAAAATTGAGTCATTAAATGATGAAAAAGAGGAAAAAGATAAAATTAAATCTGAACTTCTAGAAAAACTAAATAATGAAGATGCGAGTGATTCCTCATCATCTAATGCTATTCAGTCAATTCTCGACAACATCAAAAATCAAGCCAATGCCGAAGCTTAACAGCAAATTAAATGAAAGAGGTGATTTAGTGTGATTGTAGAAATTTCTATTGTAGCGTTTTTAGTCCTATTTGGTACACTATATTACATAAAAAAAGGCGATTCGTTATATAAATTCGTCGTTGAAGGTGTAGGGGTAGTCTACGATAAATATGCTCCTTACTCATTTAAAGCTACTAGAGAAAAAGTAAAAGAATTAGGTCAAGATTTTTCGATGAAAGATTACTTAATTCAAGTAACTCTCTTTGGTGGCGGAGCTGCCATTGTATCATATCTTTACTTCTATGATCCTTTTGTAACAATCATTTATGTAGCTGTAGCAATTTTGACAATTCCATATCTTACTTATTTGCGTTGTAAGAGAATTTATAGTGAATTTATTTTTGAACAAATTCAAGTCTATACCACGAATACCATTATGGAATTCCAAACTACGCAGAGCTTTGTCAAAGCCCTTGAAGGTGTCTATTCATCAGGTGTTCTACAAGATCCAGTATTATCCGATGTCAAAATAATGATCGATATGGCTTATCAAAATGGTGATATCGATGCTTCGTTAGAGTATATGAACGAGCGATATGATTTCTATATGAGTAGAAACATGCACCAATTGTTTTTACAAATTACTAAAGAAGGATCGCGTGATTCAGGAGACATTTTGGAGAACATGTTAAGTGATATCGATACCCTAGTTGAAGGTGTCTATCGCGATAGAATGGACCGTCAACAATTCCATAAAAAATTTATTCAATTCGGTATCATGTTGTATCTATTGGTAATGGTTATTCAGTACTTGCTTACTGAGGATACTTATCGTGAGTTGTTAGAAGATCCAATAGTAAAAATTGCACTGCATGCAATTGTAATATCTAATAGTGCTTTCTTGATATCAGGAGAGAAATATTATAATGAGAATGTGGGGGCTGAATAATGATAGAGATAGTAATAGTTGGAGCTTTATTTATGTTTGTTCTATTCTATACTAGAGGAATAGATACCAATAAATTTATCCAAGAAAATGATTTATATATAAAAATGTTAAAAGAAAAAGACTATGACTTTTATGTCATGGCTAAATATGGTGAAACAGCTGATCCTAACGCTATGTTTATGAAGAGATTAAAGACTAGTTTCATAACGCTTATTCTTTTATTAATTTTTGTTATTACTCAGTTTTCGTTTATCAACTTTGTATTTGTATTAGTTATCTCGTTTTTAATTTATAAATCTGGATATACTAATCTAAAGAGTTACTATAAAAAATATATGCATCAAGTAGATTCACAATTGCCATACTATCTAAAAGGTTTAGAGATTTTGTGTCAGAACTATACTGTTCCCGTAGCACTTTCTCGTAGTATTGAAGATGCTCCAGATATCTTTAAACCAGGACTTAGAGATATGGTAGCAAGAATCGATGCTGGTGACTCTTCAATTCAACCGTATATGGATTTTGCGATTCAGTATCCGGTTCGAGATTCAATGCGTATGATGCGACTTTTATATCGTCTTGGTTTAGGAGCTCAAGAGAATAAATATCAACAATTGTTATTGTTCTCAAGGTCAGTTTCATCATTGCAACAAAAAGCACGTGAAGATAAATATAAAGCACGTCTTGACAATATGGATCGCCGTACCATGATTATGCTTGTCGTAACTGGTGGTGGATCAATGTTAATTTTACTTCTTGCATTAGTAACAATGTTCTAAAGTATTGCAAGATTATTAAAAAAGAATTATAATTATTTTATAATAGAAAGGAGATGTTTTGATTGAAAGAGGCTACAGGTGAATTAAACATGACTTTGGTAACTGTATTAGCAGTTGGAGCTATCCTAGTATTCGTTACAGCATTTGTTCCACAAATTCTAAATAAAATCCAAGGTAGTTGGACAGGAGAAGAATGTACTGCTGAACAAGTAAGAAATGGACAATGTACAGAAGGAAAATAAAATCTGTTTTGGTTTAATAAAGTAATAAGAAGGTGATTGGTAATGCGTGAAGCAGTAGGAGGAACGGGACTAATTTTTATAATTGCAATGTTTTTAGTTGTCTATATTGCTTTTATGGCTGTAATATTGAACTATGGTCGTGTCTTTCGTGTTAAAAATGCTGTTATTAATGCGATTGAACAGAATGAAGGAGTCTACGATCAGGGAACTTTAGATAATATGGCTAGAGATGCTGGATATACTGGTGATGTAGTAGGATGTGTCTATGAAGATAATAATCGCGGTACTTCATATCAAGTTACTGTTTTTATAAACTTCCAACTTCCTCTATTGAATAGACCAGTTACAATTCCTGTAAGTGGAGAGACTAGATTCATAGAACCCAATGTTAATTCGACACAACCTAAACAATCACTTTCTAGATGTAATTAGGAGGGTTTAAATGAATGTTTTAATAACTAATAAACAAGAAGCTCTCTTAGCAGATTTGGATATTGAAATAATAAAAACATTACGTGGTGAATACGATGTAGAAGAGTTAATTGGAATATTTTCCAATTTCTTTTTTGGTAGGATGATATTAGATATCACCGCAATTAAAAATTATCAAAACATTGCTAATATCCAAAAACTATCAATTGGGCTTCCAGTTGAAAAAATAATAATTTTATTACCTGCAGATAGTGAGTTTTCATCAAATGGTTATTTGAGTAAATTGATATCCATGGGATTTTATAATTTTGCCAATAATTTAGAAGGGGTAAAATATTTAATTGACCATCCTAATAACTATAAAGATGTAGCTTATCTTCATCAATTGGATAATCCGGCTGTCAATATGGGAATGAATCAATCTAATGGTTCAGCAATGCCTAATATGTCAATTGATGTTAATACCACTACTGATACTGGTAATAATAACAATAACTATAATTATAGTAATAATACTCCAAATGGGTCAAACGTTCGCGTAATTGGAATTAAGAACGTTACCGATTCAGCTGGAGCTACGACACTTACTTACATGATGAAGAAAGAGTTGGAACAATTTCACGGAATGCGTGTCAAAGCTATCGAAATAAATAAACGTGATTTTATGTATTTTCATGCTGAAAACATGGTATCGATCAATAAGACAGAGTATTTAAAAGAAGTAGCAAGTTCGAATGATTTCGATTTGATAATAGTAGATATGAACGATTTAGATCCTACTTTGATCAACGAAGTTATCTACTTAATTGAACCATCAATTATAAAGATAAATAAATTAGTTAAACGCGATCAGAGAGTTTTTGAGCGAATTGATGGTAAAAAGATCGTTCTTAATAAAAGTTTAATCTCTAATGAAGATATTAATGAATTTTCTGTTGAGAGTGGACTTAGAATCTTTACAGCTTTAAAACCGATCAATGATCGTGCTAAAAAACAGACGTTGACCAGTTTCTTATCAATGCTTGGACTTATTAAGAATGAAAGCGTTGAAGATGAGGATGATGGCAAAAATAGATCGGGATTTGCTAGCTTGTTTAAATTTTAAGTTTATATAAAAATTATTGATAAATATTGACAATTATTTAATAATATCGTATCATTTTATTATGAACGTGAGGAGGTTTTTAAATGTTGGAACTAATTAATTTTTTGGATTGTGACAGTAATATTTTACCGGTTGTACAATTTATTAAAAATGGTATTTTTCCTGTAATTCAGATTGTTATACCGATTGCTTTAATCGTTATGGGATCAATTGATTTGGGTAAAGCGGTTTTATCAAGTGATGATAAGGAGATTAAGGCTGCGACTGGTAAATTAGCAAAGCGTGCTATTGCTGCGGTTGCCGTATTCTTCGTTGTTACCATGGTTAGTTTATTGATGGGTATGTTCGGTAATACAGAATTAGGTTCTCAAAATGCTTGGTCTGCATGCTGGGAAGCTGCTTAATTATTAGATATAGGAATTGGATTAATTCAATTCTTTTTTTTATTTTTAACTGGACTTAACTTTCGGTTATGATATAATTAAAAAAGAGGTGGCTTTATGAAAGATAAGTTGAAAAGTATTGATAAGAAATATTTGATGATGTTTGGTGTCGTTGGAGGATTTTTTATCTTTGTAGTTTTGTTAATAATTGTATTCTCTTTGATAAGTGGTGGAAGTTTATCATATTCAAAGATTGAAAACAGAATGGTTAAGGCTGCTAAAGAGTATTATGAAGAAAATAAAGAACTTTTACCAAAAGAAGATGGTGAAGAGATATCGATAGATTCTAATGTTTTGGCAGCTAATGACAATATGAAAGAATTGACTGAATATACAGATGAAGATGTAGTGTGTACGGGTAAAGTAATAATTATTAAAAAGGGTAGTAATTATGAATACATTCCGTCATTGGATTGTGGAAAAGATTATAAAACGGCTTTCTTTTATGAAAAACTTTTAGGTGATTTGACTGAAGAGGGAGATGGACTATATAAGATGGAAGATGTAGCTCGTCCAGGAAATGCAGTTTTAGGTCAGGATGAAGATGGTTATGACCTATCAAAAAATCCTCTTTTATACGGTTATATCTATCGTGGTGATAATCTTAAGAATTACGTTAAAATAGATGATACTTTATATCGTGTTGTTAAAATAGATGGTAATAACGATATCATGTTGGTGGTTGCTAAAAATAATGCGCGTGGTGTTTTTGATGATCGTTATAATGCTGATGTCGATCAAAATGATGGTAATAATAATTATGAATTGAGTCGTGTTAAGACGAGCTTGGAAAACTTTTATGAAGAAAGTGATGCTGATTTGCAAATAAAGACTAAGACAGTTGCTAAAAGTGTGTGTGTCGGTGGTCGTTCTGAAAGCGAGTCGGCAACTGACGGAAGTGTCGAGTGTCAAAAGGTTTTACACAACCAATACATCTCTTTAGTTCCTGCATATGACGTAATGAATGCCTCTCTTGATACGGGATGTGTAACAACTTCTAGTAAAGAATGTGATAATTACAATTTCATAACTAGTGGAGCATCTTCTTGGAGTATGACTGGAAATACAGAAAACACTAATACAGCTTACCAGATATCAAATGGTCTTTCGCTTAAGAGAACTAGTTTGACCGCTACTTATAGATACGCTATCTACTTGTCTAAATACACTTTATTATCAGGTGGAACAGGGACAGAAAAAGATCCTTATACTGTAAAATAATTATTGATAAATAATAGTAAAATAGTTTTACTATTATTTTTTTTATGCTATAATTAATATGATATATTGCCTTAGGAGGGTTTTATGAAAAATAAGCAATTTAAACTTTTCATATTGGCATTGGTGGCATTTGTCTTGGAGATACCACAAGTTCATGCTGCTAGATGTGATGCCTTGCTTACTCAAGAGGCAGCTGATTTTATATCTGAGATAGTAGGTTATATTAGAATTGGAGTACCAATTTTACTTATAGTAATGTGTAGTACTGATCTTGTAACAGTTGTCCTAAGTGGTGAACAAGATGCGATAAAGAAGGCTTTAAGTAGAATAGTAAAACGTTTTATTGCTGCAGTTGCTGTATTCTTTGTTCCGACCATCATCATGTTTATTTTAAGTATTGATGCTGTTAAAGATAGCTTGAATTTAGTAGATGATCCTACCTGTGGAATTAATTAAATATAGGAGTTGATAAACCATGCAGAAGTCTGTATTCATGGATATCTTTCGTCTTCTATTTGGAGCGATAGATTATGCTATCTACTCAATGATTGAGTGGGTTACTCAAGGTATATTTGATTTATCAGTTCTTAGAAGTGATGTGTCACTAGTTTCTACAGTTCGTGATAAACTATATGTTATTTTGGGAATATTTATGTTATTTAAGCTATCTTTTTCATTAGTGTCTTACATCGTTAATCCCGATGCGATGACCGATAAAGAAAAAGGTGCTAATAAATTAGTTAAAAATACGATTGTGATGGTAATTATCCTTATGATTTTACCGACGATATTTAATTTTTTATATCGCGCTCAAGATGTGTTTTTACCAATTTTACCGCGACTTTTATTAAATGATACTTCTACTCAGACTAGTGTTAGTGAAAAAGCTGGGGAGAATGCTGAGACGATGGCTATCATGTTGTTACAGCCATTCTATACTCCGTATAAAGATCCGACTAAAGATTATACGGCTTATGATGGAACGCCGGAGATATCGAATCTTAACGACTTTTTCTCGACAGTAACTGACTCTAGTGGGTTTTCGATTTTAGGACTTAACGATGGGGCAACTTATAAATACGATTACAAGTTGTTACTTTCAACTATTGTTGGACTCATCGCTTTAGGAATATTGATTGGTATAACCATTGACATCGCTATCCGTGTTTTCAAGATGTTGATATTAGAGATGATTGCACCGGTTCCGGTTATGAGTTATATCGATCCTAAAAGTCAGAAAGATGGAGCGTTTCATTCATGGGTTAATCAATTGATATCTACTTTCCTAGATTTGTTTGTCAAATTGGGAATTGTTTATCTAATTTTGTTCTTTGTCAAAGAATTGCAAGATGATAACTTGTTCTTGGATTATGGAACAGCTGAAGGTTCTGGAGTAAATCCAGTACGTGTTTTCTATCTTAAAGCATTCTTGATTTTAGGATTATTAAAGTTTGCTCAAGATGCACCTAAATTTATTAAATCAGTTTTAGGTATCAAAGAAAAATCTGCTGGTGGCGCTATCCAAGCGGCTCTTGGAGCTTTCAGTGGTGGTGTGATGGGTGCCGTAAGTGGTGCGATTTCTGGTCGTGGTATAACTGGATCTATATCTGGTGCTACAGCTGGAGCATCTAACGGATACCAAGCTGGATTGAGTGGAAAACAAAATACTGGTTGGCGTGCCGGAGGAGATGCCGCAATTCAAGCGCGTCTTGGCGATCCGAAAGCGAAGAGTGGTATTATCAATGTCATTCAGACATCCGCTTCACAATTTCATGGAAAGCGTTCAGCTTCTAAACTTAACCTTACTCAGGATACGCTTGATAAGGCTAAACAGAATATGATTGGTGCTAAAGAGACTGCTACTAGATCTGAGTGGGCTTATAAAGAAGTACTTGCTCAAGCACCTGGTGATACAGCTGATCCTGCAACTGTACAAGCTTACGAACAGAGAAGACAAGCTGCTTACGAACAATGGCAAACAGATGCTGGTGCCGCTGATGCTGCTGAACGTAACTACAACGATGCTAAAGAGGCTTGGAAAGGATATGGACAAGACGAGTCATTCTATGACAAAAACCGAAATGGTGCTGTTTACCGTGTTACTAAATCGACAAAATCTGCTGTTCGTGAAGGGGTAGATAATATTGAAAATGCTGTAAGTACGTCTGTAACTGGTGAGTCAATCGATGCCAGACGCGATCGACGTCAACAAGAGAAAGCTGATAATGGAGGATTTGATCCTTATAAACGAAGTTAGGGGATGATAAAAAGTGGAAAACAATAATTACTTGATTCCAGCCAACGCTAATCGTGGAAAACTTATCTTTGGTTGGTTTCGCGGAATTGATTTAGCAATTTTTGCAACAGGAGCAACAACTACTTTGCTTCTGATATTGATATTTCAAAACTCGCTTACAAATGTTGGTATCGCAATTGCCGTTTTATTACCACTTGCGATTGGAGGATTTTTAGTTTTACCATTTCCTCATCAGCACAACATGTTAGTAGTTTTGACTAATGCTTATAATTTCTATTTTGTAAATAGACAAAGATATTATTGGAAAGGTTGGTGTAGTGAACGTGGCGAAGAAGAATCAAAAGGTCAATAGTAAGTATACTGAAGATTGGGTTCCAGTAAAAGCAATAAAAAATGGTATGATACAGTTAGATAATGATTATTATAGATAATCAACTAAAGGTTACTGGTGTGAAGATTACACCGCGAAATATCTTCATTTTGGATGAAGATTCACAGATGGGTATCATTAATAATTTGCGAAACTTTTATAATCAAATCGATTATGAGTTTTGGTTAGTTGTAGCAGATCGTCCGGTAGATATTTCTGTCTACATGTCGCAGTTGCAACTTCTTTACAATCAGACTCAATCACCAGCGGTTAGAAAACTTATCAGTGAAGATATTCAAAAGGGAAATAGTTTTATGAACAATAATGTAGTTGATACGGAATATTACATTTTGTTTAAAGAGGGCGATATCGATCGCATTCAGAAAAGAATTCGTCAGTTGATCAATTCACTATCTTCTTGTGGTTTAACTGCTAGTCAAACTAGTAATGAAGATTTACGCATAATTTTGGATAACTTCTTAAATGGTGGACATACAACGGAATTTGGAACGGTGGTGGCCCTATGAGTACTTCAATGAAATTTAAATCACAAATCGCTCCGAAGGGATTACAATTCAATCCTAGCGATTTCTTTATCAGTGATAAGTATGCAACTCTTTTAACAGTTGTTTCCTATCCTAAATTTATTGCTCCTGGTTATCTTTCAACTCTTACGACAATGGCTGGAATTAAAATTGTTATTAAGCACATTCCAGTAGCATTTTCTACGGTTTCCAAGATGTTGAACAAACAGATTGCTGAATTAAAGAGTAGATACCAAGAGGAAAAAGATCGTACTATTCAAGAGCGAATTCGTCTCGATTACGAATCACTAGAATATTTCGTATCGATGTTAGCTGGAAGTCAAGCGCGTATTTTTGATTTTCAGATGCACATTATGATTACGGCTGATACTAAAGAAGATTTGGAACTAAAGAAAGTCAGTGTCAAAAACTATCTCGATGCCATGGAATTAAAAGCTGTATCACTCCGTTTTGAACAGGAAAAAGTACTAAAATCAATTCTTCCAATATTCCCTAAAACGGATATTGAAGATCGTGTCGGTACTCCAATTCCTTCGATAACTCTAGCAGCTATGTATCCATTTATCTTCGATAGTATTAAAGATCCGGGACTTTCAACTTTACTAGGTGTCGATTTCTCCGGTGGAGTAATTTTGTTCAATCAATTCTTATATAAGATAAAGAAAGAAAACAATAGAAACAATGCTAATTTGATCTTACTAGGAACGTCAGGTTCTGGTAAATCGACAGCAGCTAAATTGTTGCTTAGAAGTCACATTAGAAATGGTTGTCAGATCGTGGCAATCGACCCAGAAGATGAACTTTCCGAGATGACTAAACAATTTGGTGGTGATACCATCGACCTTGGTAAAGGTGGAGAATATGGTATGATAAACCCTTTACAAATTGTCATTGATGCCGATGAAGATGAGATTAAACAGGGACTTGGTTATACTGTTTTAACTCGTACTTTACAATTTTTAAAAGCTTTTATGAAGTATTACGATCCATCTATGGAAGAGGATACCTTGACACTTTTCAGTGAAATAGTTCAAGATACCTATAAGCGTTTTGGAATCGATTTCGATAAAGATTTCTATAATTTTACTGCTAATGACTACCCGACATTCTCAGATGTCTATGCAACTATTAAGGGTAGAATTATGGCGATGACTGAGCACACTCATGAGCGCGATCAGATGGAAAAACTAGAACTTAAGATTCGTCCACTTACTAAAGATTTAAAATATTATTTTGATGGTAAGACGACAATTACTCATAATAGTGATTTCAGAACTTTTAACATAAAAGAGCTTATGAATGCGGAAGCTAATATTAAAAATGCTTTGTTCTTCAACATTTTAAAATATGCTTGGGGACTTTGCTTGGACCGTGATGTCGATACGATTTTAATGGTTGATGAGGCTCACGTATTACTAGGTGAGGACAATACTTTAGGAGCTGATTTCTTGGCACAAGTTCAAAGACGTGCTCGTAAGTACAACACTGGTTCGATCATAATTACCCAACAACCTAGTGACTTTGCTGCTCCTGGTGTTATTACTCAAGGAAAAGCTATCTTCGATAACGCTAGTTATTACATCATTATGGGACTTAAAAAACAAGCAACTGAAGACTTGGCTAAATTGGTCGACCTTAACGATAATGAGAAAGAAAGTATCAAGCGATATTCACAAGGTGAAGCACTGTTTGTCTGTGGTAATAGACGTATGCGTATCAACATAATAGTAACCCCTGAAGAACTAGCTTCCTTCGGTAGTGGTGGGGGACTATAAAAACATCTAAAAATGTCTAAAAGTGATTTAAAAGTCACTTTTTTTTTGCTATAATTATGATATAAGTAGGACTGGGGTGATTAGATGAAAAATGAACAAGAAAAAAAAGCAGTTGATAGTAATGATAGTTTTGCATCTAAATCACCAACTGATGTAAAGCAGAAGCATAGTGTTGAAAGTGAAGACTTTCGAAACAGATTGCATCCGAAGGGATATACTCCCCATTTATCAAATCAAAAACAAGCTGCTAAAAAACTAGCTATTAAAAGAAACGTCCCTCCAGCAGCGATTAATTCAGGATTAAATCCTGTTACCATTGATCAAAAATTAGAAACTAATGAGGGAGAAGAGATATTAGAAACAGCAGCTTCTGCTGATAGTGTTCATGCCGGAGTAGATGTCGTAATAAATTATTTTAAAAGAAGACGTATGTTTGGCTTTATTATTTTTGGTGGCGGTATTTTTTTCTTAATTTTATTGATGTTAATAACGGTTGTATCCAAATACAGCGATTCTTTGGCATATGTTAGTGGCGAAACACTTGAAGAGTATAAAGTTTTGTATGAAAAGGTCGATAGTGTTGTCTCTGAGATGCAGAGTGAATACGGGGTTACTGTTGATCGTTTTCTCATAATATCAGCACTTACTTCTCTTCAAAATAACGATGCATACAGTGATGCGAATGATAAATCGATCGATGTCGAATCGACTAATTCCGACGGGATTTTGGAGACGATTTCAGAGTCAGACCTAGAAAACAAAGTAAAACTTTTAGCTAAATATCAAATTATTACCAATTCATCATGTTCAACTGATACGAGTACGATGCGTAAAATAGCTGCTAATGACGATGATGGTCTATTAGATTTTTGGAAGAGTTCGGTAAATAGTGAAAAAAACTATGATTGTAATGGTAAAAGTGGTTATACTTTATCGACCGAAGAAGGAAAGATTAATGATGACTCTAGTGGAAGTGCTTTCTATTGGAATTTGGTCGATGAAGATTTCTTAAAAGAATACTACAGTGATAGTTTTAAAAATGTCGATGATGCTGGATATGAAAAAAAGGCAGCTGAATATATCGAGTTCATCTATGACTATGCCGAAGTTTTAAAAGATTTAGGTGATTGTAGTAATACTTCTACTAGTTTTGAGACCACTAATGTAAGTTGTGACAAAATAACTGTAGTTGGTCAAAACGCGGGAACTTATAATCTCGAAGAATATGTTGCGGGAGTAGTTGCTCATGAAGCTAGTCCTTCGTATATGGCAAGTATAGCTGGAGTCTCAGCGTCATCACTAGGAATGCAAGAAGCCACTAAAGTTTACGCCATTTTAGCGAGAACTTACGCCATAAAGAGAACTAATCATTGTCAAGCACCAATTCAAAACAGTCAAAGTGCTCAGACGTTTAAACCGACTGAAGACGCCAACATTTGGAAAGCTGTAAACGATACGCAAGGAGTAGTTATAACTCTAAACGATGATGTCATTTCTTCGCAATATGACTCGTTTGGAAAAGATCGTTGTGATTCCGATTTTTGTTATGCAACTTACAGGAGAGTTCCATCACAAACTGAGACACATTTGGTAAAAGTACCTGCTAGTTGGAGTAATTTTTTCCAAGCGGGAACTCATCACAATGGATCTAGTCAGTTGGGAGTATTATACGAAGCTACTGGTGAAAATAAAGATTTTCAAACCATTATAAATGGATCATATCAGACGGGAATTAAACTTAAAAGTTTGAGTGGTACTTCAAATAATCAATCAGCATACTGTGAACGTCAACTAAATCAAGCTGGAAGTTGTGATGGTACGACTAATTATGGTCTAAAGAGCGTTGGTAGTACTTCTTTAAAAAGCGAAATGCAACTTTTGAGTTGTATGGCTGACGATGCTGAAAAAGCGTTCAAGACGATAAGTGATGCGTGTGGCAGAATACCACATGATGGTTCTTTAAGAAATTTAACTGCTCAGGTTAACGAAGCTAGAAGTTCAACTAGTTTCCACTATACTGGTCGTGCTTTCGATTTAGCTACACAAGAGGGTATGCAGAGTAAAGATACTTACTTTTACGTAACCCTTGACGATACCAACAGTTCTACTAATTATTATCGTTTGTATTGTCGTACTAATAAAACAGGAAATTACATTTCCAACAAGACAATAACACCGATTAGGTTTAAATCCGGTTCTGGTTATGTAAAGAAGAGTTCTGTAACTGGTAATTTCTTAGATGTTACCAAGGTATTTAATGACAACGGCATTTATGGTATTACTCCTAGAAGTTGTTATAAACGCAATTCGCTATGTTTAGAGTGGTGGCATTTCCAAGATACTAGTGGACTTGTCAAAGGTCAGACGACATTTAGACGAGCTTTAAATCAGCGATTTGGTAATAACTACAATTATAGTAATACACCAGTTTACAGTCATTTGAACAAAAGATGGAACGGGGGTTCATTCTCATAGATTGGGGTGAAGATATGGCTAAAAAATTTAAAGTTCAAGAAGAAAAAGATGACAATTTAAAGAAATTGTTAATTGTTATGATAATTGTTTTAATCATATATATAGGTTATCTGGCATATATATTTTTGAATAATGATAAAGATCGTTATGGTGATAAAAACATTATTATCGATATGAATGAATTTTACTCTTATGAAAATGGCAAAATTGTTGATCGCGAAGCTATTAAGTTTTTAGAGTATAAAGAAAAATACGTTTTGTATTTAGATAATTCAAAAAAGGGTGAATACTTTTTAGGTGGTAAAGAGAGTGGTGATATAAATTTTTATGATAATAATGGGATATTAAAAATCGATCCGACTCTTCCCATTTTGGCGATTACTCCCAACATTAAGTTTATCGATTACGACATTGAAGATTTAGTGAGTATTCCTGAAGAACTAAACGAAATATTAGCTGCCCAAGGAATTTATGTCAATGATAACTTTATGATCAATGAAAAAATAAAAATAGATCTCGATAATGATAAAGTTGATGAGGAGATCTATTCTGTCAGTGGTACTAACTATTCAGTTATCTATATTTTAGATGATGGAAAAGTAGAAGTCATTAAAGGAAATTACGAAACAGATAATGATTATGTGCAAAATACAATTGCTTATATCTTAGATTTTAATAACGATAAAAAATTAGAATTAGTAGTTATGTCCTGTGATGAAGATATGAACAATTACCTATTTTATGGATTAGATAAAGATAAATATACTGAAATACTGGAGGATTAATATGAAGAAAAATAGATTGATATTCCTTTTAGTAGCAGTCTTTTTACTAACTGGTTGTCAGACTAATTACGATTTAAAGATTATGTTTGATGGACAAGTTGAAGAACGAGTAGTATTAACAGCTCCGAAAGAAGAAATAATGGAGGACTTTGACGAAGAGGAGTTTAAGAAAATGGTCAATGAATCGTTAAAGGTCTCAGGTATTGATGGTAGTATGCTCCGTAATAAAAAATATATTATTGATACTGATACAGCAGGAGTCAATATAACTAATAATTTTGAAAGTATCGACGAATATGTTGCTAAAACTAAATTCATAAAAAAATATTTTGATAATATCGATATAACTAAAGATGGCAAAATAATAACTCTAAAGACTGAAGGAAGTAACACTGATTCAATTTTAGAAGATGAATATATTAATTCTTATGTAAATATAACTTTACCGTATGAGGTAGTATCTTCTAATGCTGATACTAGTGATGAGGATAGTAATACTTATAGTTGGAAAATAGAAACCGCTATGAAAGATATCGAGATTTCTTACGATACTAGTAAGGTAAAAAAGAATGATATTTCTTTTGTCAAAGAATATTTTACAGCTGATATATATACAAAAATCATCTTAGTATTTTTAATAATATTGATCGTTATTTTGTCCTATATAATTGTAAGAAGAATAAGAAAAGTAGGTACTTAAATAATATTGCAATTCTTGCAAATGTTGTTATAATAATAGTATAATCATTTTCTTTGGAATTTTGAGAGAGGGTTAGAATATGAAATTAAAATTTAGAGCAGAGCCACAAGATATTTTGATATTTGTTGTATTTGCAATATTTTTGTTATATGTCGTTGCTCTTGGGGTATTAAATTTATCAGAATTAGCGCGTGAAGGTGAGATGTATGGATTAAATCCTCTTCCGGCTTTTGGACCTGAATTTTTAGCTACTACCTTTGCTTTTTACATCATTGCTCTTGGAGCTCTATTTTTAAGTGTAAAATCTTATTTTTTTGAGCGAGAAGAGGGAGTAGGTTTAACTACTAGTAAAAAAGATAAGGGATATAGTAGATGGGCTAAAGATAAAGAGATGAAGAGTGTACTTAAATGTGTTCATCCGACAGATGAAAAAGTCGATGCAGCGGGAATTCCCCTTATCAGTAAAAATGGTGAGTTATGGGTTGATGACAGTGAGTATCATACCTTGGTAATCGGTGCTACTGGAGCTGGTAAAACTGTAAGTACAATCTTGCCAACTGTAAAAGTTTTGGCCAAAAAGGGTGAGTCAATGGTCATTACTGACCCTAAAGGTGAAATTTATGAAAAAACGGGTAATATGCTTAAGGAAAAGGGTTACGATATTATTCTTTTAAACTTCCGTAATCCGCAACGTGGTAATGCATGGAATCCGATGACTTTACCTTATCGTTTATATAAAGGTGACAATAAAGATAAAGCCATAGAGCTTCTAGATGACTTAGCCTTAAACATTCTATATGAAGAGAAGAGTGGTAATGCCGATCCGTTCTGGGAAAAGACATCAGCTGACTATTTTTCAGGTCTTGCCCTTGGAATGTTCGAAGATGCTAAAGAAGAAGAAATAAATATTAACAGTATTAGTTTGACGACGACTGTTGGAGAAGAAAAGTGTGGGGGATCAACTTACGTTAAAGAGTATTTTAATATGAAAGATCCTAATTCTCCAGCTTATATCAATGCCAGTGGTACTATCATGGCACCGAGTGAAACTAAAGGATCAATTATATCAGTATTTAAGCAGAAGGTAAAACTGTTCTCATCACGTGAGAACTTATCAGAAATGTTGTCTTATAGTGATTTTGATATGCGTACTATTGGTGAAAAGCCGACAGCAGTATTTATCGTCATCCAAGACGAAAAGAAAACATATCACTCATTAGCGACAATTTTCATTAAACAATGTTATGAGACTTTAATCGATGTAGCGCAAGAAAATGGTGGTAAACTTCCATGTCGTACTAACTTCTTGTTGGATGAGTTTGCCAACATGCCACCGTTAAAAGACGTTACGACCATGATTACTGCGGCGCGTTCAAGACAGATTCGTTTCATCATGATTATCCAAAACTTTGCCCAACTTAATCAAGTATATGGAAAAGAAAATGCCGAGACAATCAAAGGTAACTGTGGTAATACCGTTTACCTTATTTCTAGCGAGATAGCAGCCCTAGAAGAAATAAGTAAATTGTGTGGTGAAGTTAAATCTAAGAAAGATGACAAAACAGCATCGACACCACTTGTTACCGTATCTGACCTACAACGTATGAAACAATTTGACCAAATAGTTTTAAGACTTAGAATGCAACCGTTTAAGACATCATTTACACCAGACTTTAAAATTAATTGGGGAAAACAATATCCTCTTATGGATTATCCACAGAGAGAAAAGAGACCAGTTCAAGTATTTGATGTTCGTAATTTTGTTAAGGAAGCTCGTCAGAAAAAGATTCGCGAAATGATGATGGAAAATGATGAAAAATCAAAAGAGACACCAATTCATCCGTCATTTGAGACTGCATCTCGTCCACGACCTACTATTAATGAGCGACCACCTGTAAACATTGATGATTTAGTTAAGAAGATTGATGCTAAGATTGCAGAAATCGAAAAAGAAGAAAAAGAATTAGCTGATAAAAACCAAAAGAAAGAAGAACAACCAGTAAAAGAGACAGTTGAAAAACCAACTATGGTTGAGAAACCAAAAGAGGTAAAAGAGGAACCAAAAGAAGAGGTAGTAAAACCAGCTATTGAAAAACCCCTTATTTCAGCTGAAGAAATTACTAATAAAGTTAATGACATCATCAGTCACAATTTTGGTGTCAAGACGGAAGAGCCTAAAGAAGAAGTTAAGAAAGAAGAGAAAAAGCAAGAAAAGCCTTCTATTTCACTTGACGATGCAGTTGACGAAGATGAGTTCTTCGATGATTTCTTTGATGATTAAGATATATGTTATATATATCTTTTTTCTTTTTTCTGATATAATTTTATTATAGAAGGTGTGTTATGAAGAAGTTTTTTTTACTAGTAGTAATATTTTTGTCTCCAGTAGTGGTTTTTGCCAGTGAAAAAGAGACAGTTACATTAGAGAAATGCGTCGATGGTGATACTGCATCGGTGATTCTCAATAAAAAGAAAATAAAGGTGCGCTTTTTAGCTGTCGATACTCCAGAGTCAGTTCATCCCAAAAAAGAGGTTGAACCATTTGGAAAAGAAGCTAGCGAATACACTTGTAATAAACTTACAAATGCCGATAAAATTGAAATAGAATACGATCCTAATAGTGATAAGACCGATAAATACGATCGTCATCTCGTTTGGATTTACACTGATGGCGTTTTGCTACAAAAAGAGTTAGTGTCGAAAGGATATGCTAAAGTTGCTTATCTTTACAATGATTATTTATATACCGATGAACTGGAACAGGCTGAATTAAAAGCTAAGAAAGATAATCTCGGCATTTGGGGTGATTATAAGAAAAGCGATTACCTGACCGATTTATTTACAAGTATTATGAGTTTCTTTGAAGCAATCATTGACTTTATTCTCGACGTATTAGCAATTTTTGAATAAGTATGTTATAATGTTCGAAAGTGGTGAAGATTATGGAAGATTTATATAAAAGATTAAAAGAATTTAAGAGAAAGTATCCTTTAACTGTTGGGTGGCGTCTTAAACAGAATTTAAAAATAGTTGAAAAACACTTAATGGATGATGAACAAGTTATATATATTTTTGTAGCTCAAAAAAACAATCGTTTTTATGACTTTTTATCGACAGCTGTAGTTGTCCTTACTAATAAAAGAATTATCATTGGACGAAAGAGAGTTGTCTTTGGATATTTCGTCGATTATATAACTCCTGAAATGTTCAACGATTTAAATGTTCGAGCTGGACTAATATGGGGAAAAGTAATCATCGATACAGCTAAAGAAAGAGTTTTCTTGACTAACATTGATAAGAGAGCTCTACCTGAAATTTCCAATACAGTAAATGATTACATATTAGATGTAAAAAGAAAACTTGGAATTAAAAATAATAATTTGTAAGACTATTCAAAAGTCTTTTTTTTTGTTATGATTATAATGGTGATAGAGTATGCGAAAAGCTATTAATATTGTATTAATTTTTGCAGTTATATACTTTCTGTTACAATTTGCTGTTACTTATTTTTTAAAAAGTCATGATATTACTTATGAGATAACCAACAGCAATATCACCTTTAATGTAAGAGAAGTATTTAAAAAGGTTTCTAATGATAAATCGTATTACTTTTTTTCCATTAAAGATAAAAAAAATGATTATGTCTTTGTGACAGATAACATTTTTAATAAACAAAAAAACGTTATTAGTGATTTAAAATATTTTAAAGATGGAAAAATATCTTGTGTTTATCCCATCTATGTTAAAGAAATTGATGATGTGGTTCCCAGCTGTGTTAAAAGTGGTAAGAACTATTCAATTAGTGAACTTCAAGATGAGATGGATATGAAAAAGTTTTATGAAGCTTTTCCCGATGTCAGTGAAGGTTTATTTAAAGATGACACTAGTAAAAAAGAAACCTCTGAGAAAGTTACTTATTATCACAGCAATTTTAATAAAAACGAAGTTTTAACCGTTTATCAATATAAGAAAATTGGTATGTATACTAAAGATGAACATGTAAGTTATATCAATTTCTCTGATAAAGATATATATGAAAACAAATATAGTAGGTTAGTTGGTAAATACTATATGGCTCCTCTGTTCGGAGATAGTCTAAATATTCGTGGTTATTACTGTGTCGATTTGACAACTAGAATAATTAACTTTTATGAGTTTAATGAATCGGTAAGTAGAAACATGTATGTTCAGGGAGTTGTCGACAATAAGCTTTACATTTTGGATAAGAGTAATAAAAAACAATATGCTTTAGATCCTGTCAAAAAGAGTAAAGAAGAAGTAGGCTCTGTCCAAAGTCAAGCTCTTTTATACAATGGTAAAAGCTTTGATAAAGTAGGTATTCAAGATTTAGTCGATAAGGAAACTGCATTTATCGATACTGATTATCAAGACGCTATTAAGGATGATTACGTACGAGCTTTTGCTACAGAGGTTGCTTATTTTTACTACAATAAAGATAATGAATTCTATAAGATTTATAAAGATGACCCAACTACTAAAATATTTTTGTTTAAAAGTGATAAAGTAAAGGACGTTGCTGTATCCGGTAATAATTTGTATTATATCGAAGGAAATAATATATATCGTTTTAATGATACCGGTAGAAAAACATTAATAACTTATAATGAACTTTCTTATAACAATCAAAACATAATCAGTGCTTATACTAGATAAGCACTTTTTTTATTTATGCATATAATTCTATAGGAGGATATTATGGATACTTACACAGTAAAAAAAGGGGAACAATTACCAGAAATTGCAAGAAAATTAGGAATTCCTATAGATAGTATAATTGCTATTAATGATTTTGATGACTTAGAGTTAAAAGAAGGACAAATAATTCAGATACCGGTATACGATACAACTATATTTGACGTTTATAAAATAAAAAATGGGGATACTTTGTATAACGTAAGTAGTGAATATGGAATAAGTCCCAATGTTTTAGCAGCTATTAACGGACTGGATTTAACTGATTACATATATCCAGGTCAAAAAATTATTGTTCCTAAACAAGGTATTAGTCTCTACATTACTGGACCCGGTGATACCGTAAGAGATGTCTTAACTGATGGAAACTTGACACTTGAAGATTTAGTCTACTATAACGGTAATGTCTACCTAGTTCCCGATCAATTATTAATTCATAAAGATAAAGAGCAAATATAAAATACTTGTTCTTTTTTTTGAGCAATGATATACTAATTTTATACTAGGATAATGAGGGATGATGATATGGTCTTTAAGAAACCTTATGCATTTTTGATAAAGCACTTTAAAGCAATAAACCTAATTTTAACTGGTTTGATGTTTTGGTTCTTTTTAAATATTCAAAATACTTATAATTTTTTACATAATTATGTTGAAGAAGCTAGATTTCCTCAAATGTTTGATGTCGTAAAAAATTATTTTAGTTGGTGGAATTTATTTATTGCCATACTTATTATTGGTATCTGTTTACTTATTCTTTCACTATTTAAGCAGAAGAAAAAACCAACTAAGTTCTATTTAATACTAACAATCATTTATCTAGCCCAAATAATTATTTTAATACTTGCTCATAATGCTTTAATATCTATTCAGATGAATACTATGAGCATTCAGTTTTTAAACTTAACCGATGACTTTGTGATGTTTGGTCTCTACCTACCAGTTCCGTTCATGATTGTAACTGGTATGCGAGGAATTGGCTTTAATGTTAAACAGTTTAACTTCCAAAAAGATTTAGATGAACTTCAGGTTGAAGAGGGCGATTCAGAAGAATTTGAAGTTGATATCGAACTAGATACTGATAACATTGCAACTAAATTCAATCGTCGTTTAAGATTCATGAAGTATGTCTACTTAGAGAATAAATTCATTATTTGGTCAATTGCCGTTTTTTCAGTCTTTGCTATCTTTTTAATCATCTTTCTAAATATGAACGTTGGTAATAAGATTTATCAAGAAAAAGAATTGTTCAAAAGTAAAGCTGGAATGGAGATTACAGTTTTGAGTAGTAGACAGACTGATGTTACTAATAAAGATGAACAAATTGAAAAAGATAAGTTCTATGTCATCTTAAATTTAAAAGTTAAAAACACTCGTAATTATGACCAAGGTCTACCTTTTGATAATATGTATTTGCGTGTTGCTGAGTATGAAAAATTTAGACCGACGACTGCTAAAAGAGATGTTCTAGCTGAGTTCGGAACTCCATATATGAAGGATGAATTAATAAAATCTAATGAAACTAAATATGTATCATTAGTATATGAATTAGATAAAAAATATACTGACTATAATAAGCGTTTTGAGTATCTAAATAATGTTTCTAATAGTGATAGTAATTTAACTTATGATTATATCAATGTTCAACTTAATGTTAAAAATTATGGTAAAGCAAAACTTTTATCAACTGTCGAGGATAATAGTGAATTGACATTTAGTGGTGAGTTACTTCACGGAACAAAAATAAAAATAGGTGATGTCAGTTTTAGTGACAGTTTTGTCTATAGTTATACGTATAATGATGGCTTCTTAAACGAAAAGAAATATAAAACTTTGACACCACAATATGATACTTATAACTTCAAGACGATAATGAAAATAAAAGCTGATATTACTAAAGTTGATGGTTATGAACCAGAAGCTTATGATGAATTCTTTGAAAAGTATGGAACACTTAGATATTATATTGATGGTAAAGAATACATCCAAGATGAAAAGTGTTATGACTTGATTCCAGGACCAGCTGATGGTTACTATTATTTAGAGATTTTTGAAGAAGCTAAAGATAGTGATAAGATATATATGGACTTCATTGTTCGTAATGAAAAATATTCATATTTAATCTATGATAAAACTAAAGTTACACCAGATGAACAGAGTAAAGAAGGGGAATAATATACTTATTCCTCTTTTATTATTAAAGACATAATTGTAATTGACATTTTAAGATCTTTATGTGATAATTGTAAATGTGTAACTGATGTATAATTGTTACATATGATATATTAGATGGGTCTATAGCCAAGTGGTAAGGCGTGGGACTGCAACTCCCTGATCGTTGGTTCAAATCCGACTAGGCCC
>CANRCI010000011.1 GCA_947629075.1 uncultured Bacilli bacterium
GAGTAAACAATGGTGAAACTTTGTTATATGGTCCGGAGATAAAATTTTTCTCCAATGAAATAACAACTAATGACAAATTCAAATTAGAAGACTACGATATCTACTTTATCGGTGATGGTGCTGGTAAAGCTGGAAATATTGTAACTGCTGCTGCCACTGGATTAATCGCAGCTCGTGATATTTTAGATAATATAAAATAAAAAATGTTTTTTAAAAACATTTTTTTATTATCAATTAATCAGTAAAGTGCCCAAAACGAGCTAATTCTTCATAATTAGTGTATTTTAAATTTAGATCTCTAATGATATTTTGAACCTTACATTCTTCATACCAACTATCTGGTACTGTCATACTTCCCAGATTAGTTTCAACGTCGATAGCTAGTGGTTCTTCAAGTCCGATTGCATAAGATATTTGAACTAGACACCAAGAATATTTATTATCGGATTTAACTACTCTTTTAGCAAGTTCACGAGCTTTATAAGCACCACTTCGATCAACTTTAGTTGGATCTTTTCCCGAAAAAGCACCGCCACCTACTGGAGCAAAGGATTGATAGGTATCGACAACTATTTTTCTTCCGGTAAGTCCTGCATCACCAGTAAAGCCACCAATTTCAAAACGTCCAGTCGGATTTATTAAGAACTGTTTAATCGGAACACGATATTTAAGACAAATCTTCTCACATATTTTTTTAATAATCATGTCGGTCTCTTCTCTTTGTTCTTCAGTATTTTGATAACACACTGTAAAAGTTTTAATTTCTTTTAACTCATTACCATCATATATCCCCGTTATTTGGGCTTTACCATCAGATTTAAAACGTGTATCGCGAAGCCTTAAATCGTCGTATTCCCTACTCAATTCTTGAAGTATTACCATGGCGCGTGGCAAAAAGTTTTCAGTATCATTACAAGCATAACCGAACATCATACCATTATCGCCAGCACCACCTACTTCTTCATTTGTTCCCAGTGCGATATCAGCACTTTGAACTCCTAGGTTGTTAACGATTTCATAATCATAAGCATAACCCACTTCACTTAAAACTCTTTTCACAACTCCTTCGACATCGACATGACCATGACTACTAATTTCACCGGTAATAAAAATTTTACCCTTTCCGCCCATTACCTCAACCGCACAACGACTATTTCTATCCTGCTCTAAATAGGCATCCACTAAAGCATCACTAATTTGATCACACACTTTATCGGGATGTCCCCTAAAAACTATTTCATTACTATATAACTTCATAAATATCCTCCTACTATTAAAAAAAGTGCTCAAGATAACCTTGAACACTTTAAAGTTATCTCATCGTTCTAGCTTTACCACCTAATTTAATAGGTTGGTGTGACTTCACTGGGCTAGTCCCTCCATCACTCTTTATAAGATTATAAATTAATTATATAATTTCTTTTAATTAAATTCAATAACAAATTATTCTTTTGTTCCAAAACGATTAAATGGATATATCGTAAAAAAGGCTTTACCTTCGATATTATTTTGGTCCACTAAACCAAAAATTCTACTGTCAAGCGAATCTTCACGATTGTCACCCATAACAAAATATTTTCCCTTTGGAATCTTTACTACATTAGCAGTTCCTAAAAGTGTAAAATCGTCAGTAATAAGTCCATCCATCAAATAATCTTCTTCATATTTCTTATCATTTATATAAAGCGTATTATCTTTGACGTATAAATTATCACCAGGAAGACCAATTACACGTTTAATTATTTTAGTTTTTTCATGACGAGCGACAATGATATCACCACGTTTGATATCCGAAAACTTAACACTCACTTTTTCAAGTAACATGATATCTTTGTTGTGTAAAGTAGGATACATCGAATTACCACTAACCTGTACTGGCATGATAATAAATGCTTTTACTAAAATTACTAATACCACAACAATGATATAAGGAAGTAATTCTTTAAATAGCTTTTTTACTTCTTTCATCTTATCACCCCTAACAAAAAAAGACCAATGGTCTTTTATTTTTGTCCTCTTTCTGGAATTCTGTACTGACCAACTTTATCCTTTAAGAAATTAAGTTTAGCTCTTCTTACTTTACCAGTCTTAACAACTTCAATTGAATCGATAACTGGTGAATGTAATGGGAATATTCTATCTACTCCAACTCCATAAGATACTTTTCTAACGGTGAAAGTTTCGTTTATTCCGCCACCTTTACGAGCAGTAACGACACCTTCAAAGTATTGTACCCTCTTATTCTTACCTTCGTTGATATTAACACCAACTCTTACTGTATATCCAACTCTAAACTCTGGGATATCAGTACGCATTTGTTTCTTTGTAATCTTATTTAACAAATCCATAATCTTTCTCCTTCTCTAGTATATGTTTTTTTGGCAATCATAACTACTACTAGAGTCAGCGGATTGCTAACAGTGATAATTATAACACAAACGAAGATCTATTACAAGTATTTTATTTACTTTTTAAAACTCGCTTTAAAACTTTTCGCTTTTTTCTTCGGTTGATGTCAAAGCGTTTGTCATAAGCTGGTGATGACGTTTTTATCTCTTCATCTTTTCCATTATTCTCATAATGGGCCTTATCTGAAAAAGCTTCTTGTTCATAAAACTTATTCATATCTAAAATATTTAAAATATCACTTCGTAAATCATTATCAAATAGATAATATCCATCTTTATTTCTAATTTCAATTACGGCTTTTAATAATTTATCCAAAGTAATCTTTTTAACTTCCAAATTGGCAACACTAGAGCGGTAGTAATCAGCTTTAGTAATAAGATCTTGCACATCTCTATAAAATTTTAAACGTTTAATTCCTAGGCCATCAAAAAATTTTTCAACCGGAATTAGATTGTCTTCAATAAACGTATTATTTATCAAAAGACTTTTAAGCTTGTCCAGTTCTTTTTCATCATTAGAACTAAGACATATATAGTTAAACAAATGAATGGAATCACTCTGTTTCAAATATAAATTATTGCTAAGGGGTAACATAAAGAATGTATAACCATTGAGTAATTTCTCATTTAAACTATCGTCATCACGAGATTTCCAAGAATCAAAAGTCGGATCACAACTAAATATTCCCTTTATATCATACTTTTCATCCTCGAGATAAACGACATTGCGTTGATGTCCACTTTCATAATTATAACTAATTTTACAAAGGGCATTATTTATTCCAAAAGCATCTAACAAAAGTCCAAAAATAGTAGAAAAGCCGGTACACACTACATCTTTTCCCAAAATGTTATCAGCCACGTTAAACAACAACAAATCAATATCTGTATAACGATAGCTTTTAGCAATGTCATAACAATAAACTACCTTTTCAAATGGCGATAGATCAAGTTCTTGACCACGTTTGACGTAAAAGTCAAAAACTTCACGAGCTTTAATCAAAGTATCGATATCAATTAATAGATAATCATTCCCCTCTTTAGAAGCAACTAATAATTTGATATTAGGTATAGGTTTATCATCCTTATAATTAGGTCGCAAACGCTTCATTACTGTCTTTTCTTTTATCTTTTGCAAGACATCCATATCCGTCATAAAATTAATGTGAAAAACGACACTCTGCGTCTCTTCATTAACCCTATCCAATATTTCAAGCATATTATCTCTATTCAAATGATAAAAGATGTGGTTATCAAAATCTAAATTTCTCTCGGTTATTAATTTAATATCGCAATCACAAATGTAACGCGAACTACTTTTCAAAGTACTAAATGGATGAATCAACAAATTTTCTCGACTCATTAGTTCTTTATCAAAAACATCATCAGCCTCGATAAAGTGAGCATCACTCACCAAGTTATATTCTTCTTTATCCAAATAATAAATACCATTTCTAAAAATTAAATTACTCACTCTAGAAAAATCGACTAACTCCGTAAAATCCTTAGACAAATATTCGAAGGGGTAACCTAAAATATCACCAGAGTCAAACTCAGAAAGAAATAGTTTTACAGCAGCAATTACTTCTCTATCAAACACCTTATCTTTATTTATATATATAAGGATCTTGTCATTTTCATTTATAACTTTAATCTTATCTATTTCATCAGTAAGTTTTATCTCTAGCTTCATAATACCACTCCACAAAAATAACATCTTCTATTCTATCATTAAAATAAATATGAATAAAGAAAAAGATTTAGTTTTCTAAATCTTTATTTATTAATTACATATTTTAGATAATAAGCATCAGTTAAATCTTGATCGGTATTACTGATAACTGTCTTAGTCTCATTTGCTTCTAAAGTAGAAGCGACATATCCGAGTAAAGTGACTATCTCTTTATCGTTCTTATCGTATAGAACAATATTAAAAGTCTTAAGTTCACGACTAACATTTTGTAAATTAGTAACATCGGTTTTAAATACTGAAGTACCGTTTTCCATCACTAGAGATGTGTTGGAAAACTTATAATTATCGATCACTTGCTCTTTAACAATATTTTCATTTGTATTAGCATGAGCTTTTTCTTGTGTCTCTTTATCATTTTTACTAATCTTATCATCACGTGAGTTATTTAGCGCAAAATAACCCAAAGTAAACAAAACAACCATCAGTATTACTGCACCAAGTATCTTTAACCAATTTTCTTTTAAAACGTCTTTCATTTTCCCTCTTTCTTCTTATCTACTCTTACCAGTTGTATACTCATCATCTTTAAAGTTAATCAAATATTCCAAACGAAGTTTCAACTCATCTTCTAGTATCGCCAATTTGTTCTCTAACAGCTCAACTTTTTCATCATTCAGGTGTTTACGATACTTATTGATAATCTCTCTTCGAAAACGTTCGCACTCGTCTAACGCATGACGAAGCCCTTCACCACTAGAATCATCTTCATCGATAACTACAGTAAGGAGATTGATCAAGTAATCAAAACGGCGTTTAGCTTTTTTATCGACCATTTTTTCGATTAGAGTTGGACTTATCAAAATCATACGATTGACATTGATCGCGTCTTGAAAACTAACCTTATTTTTAGGAGTTATCTCACAACCATCAATTTTGTCGTAATCCATGTAGGTTATCATTTTTTCATCTTTAGTCTTAACTACTAAAAACCTATGTGTATAAGCCATAAACCTCATCCTCTCTCTAATCTAATAAATCAGGTCTTCTCTCTTTTGTTCTCTTAAGAGCTTCACTCTTGCGGTATTCTTCTATCTTTTTATGATCCCCACTGAGTAATACATCAGGTACTTTCATTCCCTTATATTCGCGGGGTTTAGTATATGTCGGGTAATCTAGGAGATGATTGTTAAAAGAATCGTTGAGATGCGAAGATCTATCGATTACTCCATCTAAAAGTCTGATTATCGCATCACTAATTACCATGCTCGGTAACTCCCCACCTGTTAAGACGAAGTCCCCGATGGATATTTCCATATCGACCAAGTTCCTAATGCGTTCATCAAAACCTTCGTAATGCCCACAAATAAGAATGATGTGTTCAAGTTTTGCCATGTCGTAAGCCATTTCTTGTTTGAACGGTACTCCATCAGGTGTAAGGAGAATAACTTTAGTATTATCTTTCTTTAAATCGTTAATCGCGTCATCCAAAGGTTGAACCATAAGAACCATGCCACTCCCACCACCATAAGGTGTATCGTCAACCTTATTGTGAGGATCCAGAGTATATTTTCGAAAATCATGAATTCTAACGTCAACTATTTTTTTATCGATTGCTCTTTTAATAATCGACTCATTAAGAAAGCCATCAAACATTCCTGGAAAAAGAGTAAGTATATCTATTCTCATTCAATCATTCCCTCAATTAATTTTAATTCTATTTTCTTAGAAAGTAAATCGACATTTTCAATAAAGTCTTTATTATAAGGAATTAAAAGTTCACCATCATCACCCTGAATAACAAATATCTTGTTATCACCACCACTATCAGTGATACTACTTACAACTCCTAAGTGTTTATCTTGACCAAAAACATCTAAGCCGATCAAATCGCTCTCCAAGTATTCATCTTCACTGAGTCCCAATGTCTTTCTAGCGATATAGACATCTTTCTGTAAATATTTTAATACTTGATTAATATTATTATAACCCAAAAGCGTAATCATTTCAAACTGCTTGTGATGACGATAACTGGCAATTTTCTCTTTGATATGTTCTTCACCAATATATATTTCATTGCCCACTTTAAAGACATCACTTATGCGTTCAAACTTACTAATAATTCTAAGTTCCCCTTTTATTCCATGAGTATTAACTATTTTCCCAACATATACTAATTCCATATTCAAACCTACCTATTCAATTCATAAATGAGAATTGATGCAGCTACTCCAACATTTAAACTTTCAACTTTTTCATCCATATCGATATATAGATAAGAATCACATTCATCTAACACATCGTCATGAACTCCACTACCCTCATTACCTACTATTAAAACATATTTTTCTTTATCGCGATCAGTTAAATCTCTAACATCACGACCATATTCCACTTTAGTACCATAAATCGGATACCCCATCTTTTTTAGATCTTTAATTACATCTATTAGAGGAGATGTAACGATATTTAAGCCAAATACCATTCCTTGTGTCGATCTGATAACTTTAGAGTTGTACAAATCACATGTCTCTGGACTTAGTACTAAAGTATCGACACCGAATGCTAAACTACTCCTGATAATAGTTCCTAAATTACCGGGATCTTGAACACCATCTAACATCAAAATTTTATTACCGGCAACTTCACTTTCCTCTTTCATCTTACAAAGAGCTAAAACATTAGGAGGAGATTCCAAATCAGATATCTTAGTAATTATTTCTCTCGTTACATAGACAACAGGAACATCAAAAGGAATGACTTCATCCTGCTCTAAAATTACTTCAACAACATATCCCGCTTTATAAGCCTCTAAAACGACATGTAATCCTTCCGCAATAAACATTTTAGTCTTCTTACGATATTTTCTATTTTTTAATTTAATATAATTCTTTACCTTATCATTATCCAAACTAGTAATTACCATAACTCCTCCTATTCATAAGTTCTCATACTTTTTCTAACTCTTTTATAATCAGGGAAATTCTCTTCGACAACACTCCAAAAATTCTTCGAGTGATCGGCATATATCAAATGGGATAACTCATGATTTATGACATAATCAAGACAACTGATATCCCTTTTAATAAGCTCTAAATTAAGAGTAATGCGCTTATCTTTAGTATTACATACTCCCCATCTCGTCTTCATTTTACGAATAGTTAAATGGACCTTAGGAATACGTCTAGAAAATTTATCAAAATTATAAGTAAGCCTTTCTTCAAACAACTTATTAGCTTGTTTTTTATACCATTTATCGACATCATACCCTTTAGGTATAAATACTTTATTACTACCCAAATATAAATCTTTATCATTGACATAGACTATCTCATACTTCTTACCTAAAAAATAAAAACTATCGTTATACTGTTTCTGTTTATAGGCCTTTTCAAGCATATTTAAAACACTTTTCTTATTCTTAATAATTATTCTCTCTATCTCTTTATCACTAGTAAATTTACCAGTAGATACATATATCTTTAAATCATCTTTAACTCTAATATAAGTATTACGATTACCCACCTTTTTAGTAACTACTACTTCATGTACTTCATTATCTAATTTAATTTTCAAACTATCACCTACAACCTAAAGTTCAAAAGATTTCATCTTCTTCTCTTCTAAACTGACATCATATAAGGAATGTTTTTTAAGTCCCGATACATAAGATATAAAATTATTAGGAAATAAAACTAAACTATCATTATATACTTTAACCGCATCATTATAAATAGATCTATTATTTTTTATTTTAGCTTCTACTACTTCTAAATCTCTTCTAAGTTTTAAAAAATCAGCATTCTTTTTAAGATCTCTATTACCACTAACTTCATCCAAAACCAAAGCTAAATATTTACCCATTTTAATATTGTATTTAATACTTTCTTCTTCATCGCGACTTTCAACAGCTTTATTGCGATATTCTATAACTTTAGAAATGTATTTAGATGAAGTATGATCTTTTATAAAACTGGCAAGCGACGCGACTATATCTAAACGATTAATAAGTAAAATATCTAATTCTAAAAATTTCTCAGTACGATATCTATTCAATTTAGCAATTTTTCGGTAGACGATAAAAAACCAAAAAGTAAATAAAAACACGCCTAACGATAAAACAATAATAAACGTTTTCATAACAAAGTCACCATCGTTATTATACATAAATATTGAAAAATAGTAAATACTACTACCAGGAGATGAAAACATGGATATTGATATAAAAGAACACATAATTAACAATTTTAAGGGTGATGATATCACTACTTTAAAAAATGCTATTGAAGAGGCAATTAAGGAAAAAGATGAGATTGCCCTTCCAGGAATGGGAGTATTTTTAGAGATAATTTGGGAAGAGTCTACAGATGATGAAAAAAACCAATTATTAGAAAAAATAAAAAGAAGAATAGACAGATAAAGAGCTTAAAAATAAGCTCTTTTTTTATAATTTATGACCATTACTTTTATCAATATTATCCTTATTCATCTCAACAGCTTTAACATAACTACGAAGAACTTCAGCCATAATTTTACATCCATCGGAATTTAAATTATCACCAACAAAATTGTCGTAAGTGTAGTTCAAGTCTTCAGGCTTTTCCAATCTTTTCTTTACCCTATAATGGTTTTCTCCAAAATCCCATATTGGGTATTTTTCTTTAAATTCATTGAAATTACTAGATTCATCGTAAGTCTTTAAAAAACTTTTACAAGCATCATAGAAAGAACCTCCATTTTGAAGAATCCAGTTTTCTACTGCTACACCACTAAGAAAATCAGCATTCTTACCGTAGGCAGAAACATCGGAATCAATCTCCAAACCAAATTTAGCCAAATTTTCTTTATCATTTTTCAAAACCATTTTAGCTAAAATGACATTGGCTCTAACGTATTTATCTTTACTATATTCATTAATCATTTCTTCTTTTTGAGCTTGCTTTTCAATAGTATCATACCTATCTTCTAAACACATTTCTGTAGAATAGTTCATCTTATCAGTCTTCTGTTCAAAGCTGATATCAACACTCATTTTTTTACCATCTATTTCTACTTCTAACCTTTTAATATCTGGGTCCCCAACACAGTTATGGTTTCCAAAATTATCTAAAAAGGCATTACGCAAGGTAGCAAGAGCCTCAGGGTTAGATATGATACTTCTATCAAGTTTAACAATATAGTCAAAATCGCCATCACCTAATAAATTAGCATATCGACTAGTAGAACCTGTACTTAATACTTCAACTGTTTCAAAAGATAAATCACCATCCATTTTATCTTTAACCTCAAGCCCCTTGTCATTCAAAGTTTTCGAAATAACGCCCATAAGTTTATCAGCTTTATCTTTAGTATCTCTTATATTTTCATCCAAACATTGAACAATATTATAAACAGTATCAGAATATAAATTATCAGAAAAATTATAGGAATTAGAAGAATAATATTTTAAACCAGACATTTTATCTCGCAATTCATTATATTGATCTATGGTAAAAATTAACTTTCCGCGAGAATCACATACTGGAATATAATAACCACTTTTCGCAATTTCAAATCCAATACCACTAATACTTTCATCACTTACTATACACTCGATATCAGTAAGAGCAAATCCAGTACGGGCACCAAAATGATTTCTAGATAGAGTATTAAACATTTCAATTTTTTGTGGTTCATATTCCAAATCAGTAACAATATCATCTTCATCACGTGTAACATTTAAATTAGGATTATCACCCTTTATAACGACATAAATAGGGCCAAAACCAGTTTCAGCAAAAGTAAGTGGTTTAAGGTTATCTTGCTCAACACTTCTGAAATCAGTGTCTAAAGGCGTTGAATCAGAAAAAAACATTTCATTAAACATGGTAGTATATTCATTAGAAAAATTACCATAAGTAAGTGATCCAGATAAAGTAGGTAAACTACCTACTCCTCTTATAAAATCTCCTTTTTTCAAAGTATATTTTCCACTCGAATTTATTTTTTTAGAAAATTCGACATTTCTATTATGAGCGACCTTAGTCGTCTCATATAGATCCTTTTTTAATTCATCAAAAGAATTATATCCAGCACTATGAGCAAAAAGTCTAACAACTTTATCTTTTAATGCAAGATTTTCTTCTGGCTTAAGAGCTTCATAAAAGTAAATAACCTTATTTATAGTATTTTTATTAGAAATTAATTCTCTATCTTTTTTACCAACTTCAGTATAAGAATACAATCCTTCAAGATCAGTTAAAAATTTATCTAAATTTTTTTCTTCTTTCACTGTTAAGTTATAGTTAGTTTTATTTTCCATCACGCGCATCATCAAATTACTACCGATTTCTATTTCATTTAAGAAATCTTTAAAGTTTTTACTGCCAGACTTAACGGCAATTCGTAATAAGTCGTTATATATAATATTAAAACAAGCTTCTTTGTTTAATTGATTATCTTCTTGCGAAGAAAAGGCTGTTCGTAATTGAGGTGATATTACTGACATATGGTGTGCAACTGTCGAAAGTTCAGGATCTAACAATTTAAAAATTTCAAATTGTTTAATGAAAAATGGTAAATTATTCTTTAAAAAGATGTTTTCTATTTCATCTTGGGCTTTTAATGGATCAGGAGAATCCATAATACGATCAAAAGTAGATGGACCAAACGTATGTAACTCCAAGGAATTAGAGGTAGAGAACCTAGCAGCTACAATAGCCGCAATGATAGCTTTATCATAATCATGATTAGATTTAATATATTCACTAAATATATCTTTATAATTTTGATCAATAATTTTAGAGTATTCGATTGCTAAATTCAAACGTTTGACATTGTCATCATAGATGTCTTTACCATCAACAGGAAAGTCAATTAAAGTTGAAAAAGCAGGATTTAGGCCACAAACAACATTAGTATTTTTAAAATATTCTAAATATCCGTCATTGATAAAGTTCTCAAAAGTTAATTCTCGATTATAAAATTTGTTACGAATGTCTTCTGGAACAGAATCATCTAAAAATAATCCTGGATATTTGTCCTTAAAACTTTTTGGAAGATTATCCTTATAAAATATACCTTGATTAACTATTGCTTTATATAAACATAAATCTAAAATATCAATTAGTTCTACTTTAGAGGGATTAGAACTAAATTTCATTTTTTTAAAATCATCAGTTTGCAAAATTTTTTCAATATAGTTACTATATGATAACATAATATCAAATGCATAATCAGGAAACTGATTTTGAAGTGATTCAACTAATTTAATTCCATTCTTAGATCCAACTACAACTTTTGGAAATAAAACCGCTAAGTCCACCTTTTTTAAAATATTAATATATTTTTCATTATTAATTAGATAATTAGTGTCTATGCTTCGATTATAAAAATCCCATTTTAATTTTGGTAAGTCATTATCAGTTTCAACTCCTGACAAATCTAAGAATAATCCTGGATATTTATTTTTAAAACTTTTTGGAAAATTATCATTATAATTATTGCCTTGATTTACTATTGATTCATATAAACCAAAATCTATTTCATCAATCAGCTCTTTCTTTGATAAATTAGGTGCAAATACGATATTATTAAAGCAAGAGTAACTATTAAATAATTCACCATATGACGTCACAAGATCCAATGCATCATCAGGAAATTTTTTTGACCAATCAACAAAGCCTTTTAAACGTGAATAGCTGTTTTGAATTAAACTTTCTAAGTCTTCAAAAACTATTTTTTTAAAATCAGATAAATCAATGGTAACGTTATTATTATTTTTAAAAAATGCATCTACTTTGGGAAATTTGTCCTTGTGATTTATAAAAAATTTCATAAAATCAGGCATTTCATAAATTATATTGTTATCTACTAATCGCCGATTATCTCTAGAACGGCTAGATAAAAAAGAGCCTAAATTTTTTCCAGCAAATATATCTATATTAGTAATCAAATCATTTAGATCTAAATTACGGTTAAAAATTTTCTCTCTAAGCTTAACATCAGAAATTTCTTCCAGCTCTTCTTCACTAAAAAAGAAATCAGGATTATTTTCAACGATATGTTGAGAAAAATTGTAACTATAAAATGTTTTATCCAAATTATTTAAAGATATTTTGAGTCTTGCATCTCCTGAATGATTAAAATATTCTTTAGCAACAGGATTAGCACACCACATAGTTATTTTAGTAATTTCATTAAATTCGTAGATATCTGAATAATTATCACCAGGATTAAGTTTAATTAACGCTTCTCTAGCAAGACTATACAGTTTTGACTTTATGTTATCTATACTCTCGTAACTAATAAAATTAATTTTATTCTCTAAATTTGGAAGTGAACTATGAATAAAACCTTTATAAACACAATGGTCAAGAAAATTAATTAAATCTACAATTTCTTCACAATCGTCTGGACTTTTTTTATAAAATTCTACTAGTTTAGATATATATTTTTGTAATGACATATTATTCAATCGTTCACTATATGTATATGACATTGTAGAAATCTTTTCAAGCTGTTTAGGGGATAACCCCACTAAGTCTTCAATTGTTATTTCCTGTTTATAAAATTTTCGTTTAAACTCTTTAGAAAACGAAAAGCCCAAAAATGGTTTTCTTCTCTCATTCATAAAAACAACTCCATACTCTACAATAATTATAACATAATTACTTTTTTGAAAAATTAAAAAACAGATGATTTAACATCTGTTTTACATTAGAAATAATAGTTATCTATTTCAGTATCCGATTCCATATATTCATCTTCTTTATTGCTACCGAATAGAGATTTGTCATTATCGTCGTTGCTCTCTTCCTCACGTGGTGGTAGTTCAATCTTTTTAGCAACAACATCTTGATACCTAATCGGTTCTATTTCATCATTAGCGTATTCATAATGATCATCATCTGAATCGTTATGATCAATGTTTCGATTATACAATAAGAATCTAACGACAAATATTGGATATATAATGTAATTGATATAATTTACAAAACTAAATAAGAAACTGTAAGACTTCAAATCTTTAACGAAGATATATTGGGATATATTCCCTAAATCTAAAATCGCTTGATTTAAAATTATCACTAAACCACCGATAACCATTAAAACTACTTTAATAAAGTTCTCATCTAATTTAGTAAAGTAACGATAAATATAGATAAATGCTTGTAAAAATGCATAAAGATTTAGAAAGGCAACTCCGATAACTAAAAGTCCAACATAATCATTGCTAATTTTGATTCCTTGGCATCCCTCTACTAGATTTTGACACGCTACTAAAGAAGATTTATCGACTAAAAGATTTTGACAGAATAGTACCATTAGATAACTGATACCTAAAAAAGCAATGATCGAAATGATGAAATTTGCAATAAATCTCTTTCTTTTAGCAATAAATTTTGATGAAACACCGCCTCTTAAAGTATAGTAATCAATGATGAGAGTTGATGCTACATAAACGATTAAAAACAATAACAAATTCATAATAAATCACCTTGGCCACATATTATATACATTTTTCCAAAAAATGCAAATATTTCTCATAAAAGTAACTCTTTATTTAGAAATATGCCCTATTACAAATGGGTATTCAACTCTATCTAAAACACAATTGACAAATTCACCTTCGGCTACTTCAGTATCTAGTTTTACTTGTAAATAATTGCCAGTATGTCCTAGAGCACATCCATTACGATTTCTCTCAACTAGAAGGCAGACCTCTTGACCGATAAATTTGTTCATGTAATCTATTTCTAATTCACGTGATAATTTCAATAATTCGTGACTTCTCTTTTTCTTTACTTCACCGTCTACTTGAACCATTTCAGCTGCTTTGGTACCATCTCTTTTGGAATATGGAAAAACGTGTAATTTAGAAAAATTAATGCGTTTTAAAACTTCGATACCCGACGCAAAGTCTTCATCCGTCTCTTCGGGAAATCCTACTATGATATCCGTTGAAATGCTAATATTTGGTCTAATATTACGTATTAAATCGATTTTTTTGATGAAGTAATCTAGATTATATTTACGACGCATTAGTTTTAATACGTGATCACTCGCCGCTTGAATCGGAATGTGTAAGTGATCGACGATAACTGGATTTTTCTTAATTATTTCTAAAACTTCATCATTAAGCTCAGTTGCTTCGATCGAAGATATTCTAAGACGTTGAAGTCCCTTGATTTTAACTATTTCTCTTAACAACTCAGCGAAACTTCTCCCATTATCGCTTCCGTAATTTCCGGTATGAATTCCTGTTAAAACTATTTCTTTAAAACCATTGGCAACTAACTCTTTAATCTCTCTAATGGCTTTATCAAAATCTTTACTTCGACATTTACCACGAACAAAAGGAATAATGCAGTAACTACAAAAATTCTCACACCCATCTTGGATTTTAACAAAAGCTCTAGTATGTGAATAATAGTGAGTAACAAACATATCTTCAAACTCTTTATCGAAGTCATCATCCAATAAAATCTTCTTTTCTCTATTCTTAAAGTAATCATCGATAATGGAAATGATTTTACTCTTGTACTTATTACCCAAGACAATATCAGCTCCCTCTGGAACTTCTACTTTATTAGCTTGAGTAAAACATCCCATAGCAATAACACAACCATCAGGATTTTTTCTTTTAGCTTGTCTTATAATTTTACGCGATTTAACATCGCTAGTATTAGTGACCGTACAAGTATTAATTATATAGATATCACACTTATCATCAAAATTTCCTATTTCAAATCCGTTTTTAATTAGTTCATTGATGACATATTCACTCTCATAAGTATTTACTTTACATCCAAGTGTATAGACACATACTTTCATAACCTCAACTCCAAAAACACAGATAATATATCATAAAAAGTAAAAAAAGAAAAGAGACCAAAGTCTCTATTTCAAATTCTTTTGTAATTCTTTTAAGGTCATCAAGAATTCATTCGTCTTCTTGATTTCTTCATTAAGTTTTTCTAGATTAGCCGTTTGTTCAAGAAGCAGACTTTCTTTCGATTCACTAACTCCGAACACTGGTGATATAACAGGACTTGATGTAAAAATCTTCTCATCAGATATTGGTGGTAAATCGTTAACATTCATTGGTGCGACGACAATCTTAGGAGTCTCTTCACTAATTACTTCCTCTACTACTGTTGGATTAGTATTTTCTCTTCTCTGATATAACTCATCCAAGCTTATCGGCATATCTTTTTCTTCTTCATATTGAACTACTTCATTAGCTTCGTACATAGCGTTACCTTTTTCTTGTAGTTCACTAACACTGATAATTGCTTTTTCTTCTTGTTCTGATTCGTATTTATTAATTACATCATCGATACTTTCATTCAATATGACTTGTAGATCTTCTTTAGCATTTGCCTCTTCGTGTTTTTCTTGTTCCAAAGCTTTTTCTTTGATAAGCGCTATTGAAATTTCTTCAGTAACACTCTCTAAAAAAGGTTTAGCATCATCATCAATCGAAATGATTTCCATTTCTTCTTCTTCATTTTTTGCTTCTTTTATTTCTTCTACTACTACCGGTGACTTAAATGACGAAACAGCATCACTTTCACCATTAGTAATTCCAATCGAACTAAAGGTTTCAATTTTATTTTTCTTAACCTCAGTCTTTTCAACTTGCACTGTCTCTTCTTTAGGAACTTCAACCTTTTCTACAGCTTGTCCTTCTTTCTTATCTTCATGAACAATTTCTTCAATCATTTCAACTTCTTTATCACGCTTTTCTTTAGTCAATGTCTCTTTCAAATTTTTAAGTTCTTCACGAGCTTTAGTTTTCTCTAATTCTGCATCGTAGACGACATATTTAATCTCCTCTACCTCTTTATCGTTCTGTGGTTCATTAACGATTATTTCTTCATCGTCTAAAGGAACGTTTTTCCTTTTAAATATATCGATAATGGTAACTACAAAAATTAAAACGATTATAGCAGTAATTAAACCAACTAACATATAAGTTTCGCTTGTTGCTAAAGACATACTCATAAATTCACCTCTTAAGTTCGTAACTCATAATACTCATAATGAACAAAGAAACTGTCTCACTTCTCAAAACTCTACTTCCCAAACTAACTGGGACAAAGTCATCATTCATCATCATATTTTCTTCTTCTGGAGTAAAACCACCTTCCGGTCCTACTACTAATAATATTCTAACATCTTTTTGGGAATTTTTAATACTTTTTAGTACACTTTTTATACTTTTTGTTTTTTCATTGACAGTACACAATATTTTTAAATCGTATTCTTCCTCTGTTAATTCTTCTACCGTCTTAACCCTACTTATACGTGGTATTTCTAGACGTTTTGACTGTTCACTAGCTTCTTTTACAATCCGCATCCAGCGCTCTTGTTTCTTGTCTTTTTTACTATCTAACTTGACAATACTTCTAGTCGTTTTCAGAGGTATTATTTCATCTACTCCCAACTCGGTTGATTTCTGTAAAACAAAATCCATCTTCTGTTCTTTCAAAATACTCTGAGCAATCACTATTTCGTATTCGCCTTTGACCATTGCTTCTAGTTTTTTAACTCTTTCTACAAGTACTAAGTCAGTAGTATCAATTATTTGACAAATGTACAAAGTTTTATCGATAACTACTTCGACATTGTCACCGACTTTTAAGCGCATTACTTTTTTGATGTGATAACTGTCTTCACTCGATAAATAGAATTTATCTTTTTTACTATCCGAAAAGTATCTCTGCATCCTATTCTCCTAAATAATCTAAAACCTCTTGAACCGTTTTATCAAAATCTTCATAATTGGTGTCGAACCATTTGACATCCATTTGATTTCTAAAGAATGTATATTGTCTCTTGGCATATTTTCTAGAGTTTTGTTTTATCAAATTGACCGCATCGCGAAGTGGTAAATTACCATCGAAATAATAATACAATTCTTTATAGCCAATTCCTGTCTGAATCGCTTTACCGTGAACACCACGTTCATATAAATCTTTTACTTCTTGTAAAAGTCCTGAATACATCATTACATCGACACGATCATTAATTTTCTGATATAAAATTTCGCGATCTGTAGTAAGTCCAATGATATCGAATTTATATAATTTATTCTTACCTCCATCATCGAAATGACCACCATTATTTAACTTAGTAAGAGCTCTTTCCAATCGCTTACGATTGTTGACGTGAATATCGACACTTGGTGCCAAGCGATGAATCTCTTCTAAAATTTCTTCGTTACTCATACGAGAGAAATCGTACTTTTTATCTTCTTTATTGAACTTATAGTCGTACAACAAGGCTTTTATATATAGTCCAGTTCCCCCGACAATAATGACATTCTTCCCCTCAGCCAATAACTTATCCAAAACTTTTCTGGCATCTCTTTGATAATCGTAGACCGAATAAAAATTATTAGGATCGACAAAGTCCAATAAATGGTGAACAACTCCATCCATCTCTTCTTTGGTAGCTTTGGCTGTTCCGATATCCAAATCTTTATAGATCTGCATCGAATCAGCATTAATTATTTCTGCATTCATCTTTTTAGCAAGTAAAACACTAAGTTTTGTTTTACCAACTGCTGTAGGTCCGACAATAACAACTATCTTACTCATAAAATCACCTCTAGATATATAAATATTATATCATATTAAACCATTATTCTAAAGAAAAAGAGCACATCTGAAAAAGGAATAATACCGTTTAAATGTTTTTGATGTTTTTCTTTTGAAAAACGATGAAAGAGATCAGTAACAAGATTACAAAATATGTTACACTTACTCCAATCGATAATGGTAGAGAAATTCCATCATAAGGCGATTTACCACCAAATAAATAGCAAGTAAAATCCCAATTTAGGGTAATGAAATATTTTAAGAAACCAACTTTTATAGCTTGAGCTAATAAATTTAAAACTGAACTTCCAAAACTGATTACCAAAGTAACGGCAATTGAAGCTGTGGCATTAGTAAAGAGTACACTTAAAGCAAAAGCTATGGTAGCAAGTAAAATGAATTGTGGAAGAACAGCTAAAGTTCTAAGTGAGAACAATCCAAAAATATTAATCATTTTAATGGCATTACTACTGTAATCAAATACTACTTCTGGGATATTTAGACCACTATATCCAAAATATAGTCCCCCGATAACCATCTCGAATGCAAATTGAGCTAAGATGGCAAGAAAGATGATAATAATTGAAGTTATAAACTTACTAGCTAGTATTTCCCAGCGACGATATGGTTTGACAAGTAATAATTTAATCGTTCCTTTAGAGAACTCTTCACTCAAAATACTACCCGCTACAACAATGATGACAATTATGATAGCCATCGAAAAAATGCTGTAGAAATCATTAATTATCTCGCGAAGCTGAGAATTATTTATCTTGTTTTTTATCTTATAAGCTTCAACTTCTAACTCCGCTTTATCAGTCGCAAGTACTCTTTCATCACTGGCAGTTAATTTATCCAAACCTTCATAATACTTGATATCGTTTAAAAGGTAATAGTAATTATTCAAATATTCATTTAAATAGTCATTACCATAAGGAATATCGTAGTCTAGACGCATCTGTAACACTTCAAGCATCGCTTCTTGATCAGCATCACTACCATTTTCCTTGATAATTTCTTTTCTTTTGGCCATTTCTTCTCTTATGAAATATTTCCAATCGCCACTATCAAGTTTATTCTGTAACTCAGCAATTTCTTTTTTTGCTTCTAGATAATCTTTTTTATCTTCACCAAGTTTCGCTTCATATCTATTAATTGTCAAATAGTTTTGATATAGCGTGTTAGCAATATCAATATTTTCATAGATAGTTATCCTCTGCCAAGAATCTTTATCATATTGTGATTCAAATTTATTGACATCATTAGTCGTCTTCTTCTGAGCCTTAAGTTCACCATCTTCATTACCAACGTAAGTCTCGTCGTAAAACGTATTGTCACCGTATACTTTATGGCTTTTTCCCTCTTGATAATAGACGAAATTAACTAAAATAGTATACAAAAACATAATTACTAAAAATATATAAATAGTCTTTTTATGAAATATTTTATACAGCTCATTTCTAATTAAATTAATCAATGACATTACCTCCAGTCTTTTTAATAAAGGCATCCTCTAAAGATATTTCTTTTTCATATACTTCAAATATTTCTATATCTTTATTAACTAATTTCTTGATGAGTTTAGGAATATTATCTTTATTTATTTTAATTTCAAAGCTTTCTTCATCAACTACTTTAATATCATCGAGAAGTGTTTTTACTTTTTCCATTCCTTTAACTCTGAATAGATAAGTCGACTCCGCGATATTTTCTTTCAATTTTTTAATCGTTGACTCTTCGATTACTTCACCATTTTGAATGATACAAACTTTATTACAAAAGCTTTCTAGTTCTGATAAATTATGACTGGAAATGAAGACTGCAATGTTTTCTTCTCTAGCTAGCTTTTTTAACAGTTTTCGAAGCTCATAAATTCCTTCGGGATCAAGTCCATTAGTCGGTTCATCTAATATCAATAGATTAGGTCTATGTAGAATAGCTTGGGCAATACCAAGTCTTTGACGCATTCCTAAAGAATATTTACTAACTTTATCATCAATTCTATTACCGAGTCCTACTAATTTAATTACTTCATCGATTCTTTTTTTATCTACATTTTTATAAAGTCTAAAATTCAATAATAAGTTTTGGCGTCCTGTTAAGTACATATACATATCGGGATTTTCAACGATAGTTCCGACTTTTTCAATAGCTTTGACAAAGTCTTTTTGAACGTCGTGACCATTTATTAAAACTCTACCGCTATCGATACCTTGTAACCCTAAAATAAGTTTAATCGTCGTAGTCTTTCCAGCTCCATTAGGTCCAATAAATCCTAGAATGTCACCCTCTTCGAGATCGAAGGTAACATTTTTTAATATTTCTTTTTTACCAAACTTTTTACAAAGGTTAGTACACTCTAAAATTTTCTTTTTCATAAATCCTCCTAATTCATCGCACGTTTAAACATTTTCTCTAATTCATAGTTAGAAAAAGTAATGATAGTTGGTCTTCCATGTGGGCAAGTAAAGGGGTTTTTAGTTCGACGGAGACGCTCCAACAGATCTTCAGCGTTTTCTAACGTCATGTGGTCATTTGCTTTAATGCTCATTTTACATGCCAACGTAATGGCAATGCGTTCAGTAAATTTATAAGAATCAAAATCTTCATAATTTATAAATATTTTAAATATTTTTCTAATTGCTTCTTGGAGAGAAGAACTAGGAAGCCAAGCAGGATGACTTCTAACTAGGATAGTATTAAGACCAAACTCTTCTACTTCAAAGTTTAATTTTTCTACTATATCCAAGTGTTGTTTTAAAACGATGAATTCACTATTAGTAAACTCTAATTTAATCGGTACTAACAAATCTTGGCGATCATTGTTATGAGTTCCTAGTGCATACAGATACTTTTCGTAATTGATGCGCTCGGCTGCGGCGTGTTGATCAATCATAAACATGCCATCTTCATTTTCAGCAATGATGTAAGTACCATGCACTACACCAACGGGATACATCTTCTTTATTCTAGCTTCTCCCGATAAAAATTCTTCTTTTTTAACTTCCTCTTCACTATCGAAATCGAACGCTACTTCTTCTTGAACGACATAAGTTTTTTCTTCTTCGACTTCTTCCTCGGGTTCGGTGTAACTTACCAGAGAAGACAACTTCTCTTCTACTTTTTTCTCTTCTTCTACTTTAGCTTTTAATTCCGGTATCAAGTTTAAGTTTTCTAAGTTATCCTTAATCATCTTATTGATGAGTTCTTTTAGCTCGTTCATCTTTGAAAACTTAATATCCATTTTAGTCGGATGAATATTGACATCAACTATCAAGGGATCAGTTTCGATATTTAAAACGACAATTGGAAATTTATCGGCTGGAATATAAGTGTGATAACAATCGACAATCGCACGGTTAAGTTCATTGTTTTTAATGATACGTCCATTGACAAAAGTCGTCATAGCATTACGATTTGACTTAGTAAGTTCTGGATAAGATATATAACCACTTATCGCATAATCGTCATCACTAGCGCTTACTTTGAGCATCTTACGCGTAACATCAAGGCCATAGACACTGTTAATGACCTTCAATAAATTACCACTTCCATCAGTATTTAAAAGCTCTTTATCATTATTGATAAGACGAAATCTAATTTCTGGGAAAGATAAAGCCATCTTATTGACGTAATCAGTAATCATCGCTAATTCGCTATACAAGTTCTTTAAATATTTAAGACGAACTGGAGTATTATAGAAAAGATCGCGGACAATTATTTTAGTTCCCTGTTTCAAGTCACTATCTTTAACACTTTCTATTTCACCACCATTGATTACTACTTCACACCCTTCAACTCCATTGCTAGTCTTTAACGTAGTGTTACTAACGGAAGCAATCGAAGGTAGGGCCTCACCTCTAAATCCTAGACTATCCAAATTCATCAAATCGTCAAAAGTTTTCAACTTACTAGTAGCATGCCTAGAAAAACATAAAACGGCATCAGTCTTATCCATACCAATACCGTCATCTGTTACAATTATTTCTTTAACTCCGCTATCAGTAAGTTCTATCTTTATGTCCTTAGCTAAAGCATCAATCGAATTTTCAACTAATTCCTTAACGACGTTCATCGTTCGCTCGACGACTTCACCAGCTGCTATCTTATTAGCTAAGTCCTCGTTCATAACAGAAATCTTACTCATAACTATCACTCTCTATTCTTCAACCATTTCTACAGTCTTTCTATTAGGCTCAACAATAAATACATATTTACTATTAGTATCTGAATTAGTAACTGTAACTTTTACTCTACTATCCCCCATTACTTCTGCATCATACTCATAACTATCACTATTGAAACGTTCTTTAACTAAGTTAATAGCGTCATTTAAAGTGATATCGTATTCATCTTTTAAAGTTTCTTCGTTCGGTTTATCAAATTTTTCTTCAAGTTTTGGGTCAGGTGACTTTTTATTAGGTTCCTCTTTATTACCTAACAACATAAAAGTTACCCCTCCTATTACTAAGACAAGTACTGCCACAATTACTACTACAACAATAATTGTTTTCCTATCCTTAAAATCAATCTTTTTCATATCTCCACTCCTCTTTATCTATAAAATAATTATATCGTTTTTTCATTAATAAGTAAATTCTAAATCGCATAAAATTACATACTATCTAAATATTTCTTTAAATTAAGGGCCACCTCTCTACCAACTACTTCTTGTAATTCTTCAAGAGATGCTTCACGCATTTTCTTAAGTGAACCAAATCTTCTGAGCAAATCCTTTTTTCTGACCTCACCGATACCATCGACTAAATCCAACATACTAGAAAGCATACCTTTACTCTTGATATTGCGGTGATAACTAATCGCATAGTTATGAACTTCATCTTGAATCTTAGTCAAGAATAAAAATAAATTGCTACGACGATCTAGTTCAATCGGATTACCATCGCGATCGATCAAAGTATTAGTGCGGTGTTTATCATCTTTTTTAAGCCCTAAAATATCGATATCTAAACCAAAATCATCAATTATTTGACGAGCAACGCTAACTTGTAGTTCTCCTCCATCGATAACGATCAAATCGCATTTGGGAACTTCACCCATCAAAACACGATAATATCGACGGTACAAAACTTCGCGCATCGCCCCTAAATCATCTTTAACTCCACTCTCGATTTTAAATTTGCGATATTTATTTTTATCCGGTATAAAATCCTCAAAAACGACTAATCCACCGACATAAAAAGTTCCAAATAAATGCGAATTATCGAACGCCTCAATCGTATGAATCTCTTTATTAAATATCTTATTCAAATCTTCCATAGCTTTAAGTCTTGCTTCATCACTCTGTTTTAATTTCTCTTCTTTTTCTTCTAATTGAACTTTAGAATTTTCTTTAGCTAAATCCAAAAGTTTTTTTATTTGACCACGTGAAGGACTACTAACTTTTAAATGGAAATATTCACTTAATAAGTTACAATCCATCATACTAGGAACGATTATTTCTTTAGGTAATAGATTACCTTTTTCATAAAACTTAACAATGTATTGTAACAATTCTTCATCATCGTCATCGACAACTGTTAAAATGTCATCGTGTCTTCCAAACAACAATCCTTCACGGATAAAAAATACTTGTACTGATAGATAGTTATTGTGACGATAACAGTTAAATAGATCAAAATTATAGTTGTGATTCAAATCTATCTTTTGTTTCATAAGCGTAATATTGATGTCTTCTAACATTTCTTTTATTTCCAAAGCTTTTTCATAATTCATACTCATACTAGCTTTTTCCATATCTTCTTGTAATTTCTTAGTAATTATCTCACTATTACCTTTTAGAAAAGATATTATTTCACTCTTCATATTATCGATTGTCTCTTTAGGAATTTCTTTTTTACAATAACCTAGACATTCATTGATGTGATAATAGAGACATAAATCTTTCTTCATACTGTCACATTTGCGAAGCGGATAAACGCGATTAATGATGTTGACTGTTTTTCTAGCAGCTCCAACGTTGGGAAATGGTCCATACAATTTACCTTTTTTTCTTTTACGTCTTACATTTCTTACTACTTTAAGTCGCGGATAAGCTTCATCAGTAAGTTCGATGTACGGATAACTTTTATCGTCTTTTAATAAGATATTGTATTTGGGATCATACTTTTTAATTAAAGTAATCTCTAATATCAATGATTCTAATTCACTAGACGTAACAATGTATTCAAAATCGAAGATGTCGTTTACTAACATAGCTGTCTTACCATATACATGTCCCGTAAAATAACTCTTCAAACGATTTTTTAAATTCTTTGCTTTTCCAACATAAATGATGATACCATCTTTATTTTTCATCTGATAACTTCCAGGTAATTCCGGAACTAAACTAAGTTTTTCTTTTATGCGTTTCTTAACCTCTTCATTCATATCAATCACTCTCATCAAAATTATATCATAATCAATAAAAAAAGATAAGTAAACCTTATCTCAATCGATTAGTATTTTTTTATTAATTCTTATAACGGGTCTAATACCTGCTAAATAGTCACCATTGAACTCTAAAGCACTGAGACGATAACCACCATCTTCAGTATACCCTACAGCGTATGCGCGCATATTGGTATCGGTATTGCTATTACCACAATAATTAAAGTTGGTAGCTTGATCAGTCCAATATCCATAACTGCTATAACCTTCTAGATTACTTGGAAAGTTACTAAATAGAAAGTTGCGACTAGAAATTTTTATGTCTCTACCACTTTCAGCTTTTAAACTGTTATCACCAACTATACTTTTTACTTCTTCAAAAGATATAAGTCTAGCTTTCATACCGGAATAATCGACGGTATAAGAACTAGTTGTACAGTTATCTAAATACGCTTTATATGTGACATTATCACGAGAAGTATATTCCATGACGTTTTTCCAAGAACTTACATACTCATTTAGAGTTTTTATTAAATCGACCGGTCCATTTTCAGTTGTATAATTAGACCAAGTTGAGTAATCGATGATGTTGTGATCGAGTAAAACTTCGACGTTATCACTATTTTCTTTGATGACATTCCACTTATAACAAAAGCTATCGGGATTAGTCAAAGTCCATTCAGTACCACTGGAACACTTAACACCTTCGACGGGATTAAAATATACAACATCTCCAGTCTTATAACTGTAATTATTGTTATGTCCAACATTAAAGTTGAGACCGCTGAGTAAATTAGTATAACCCAAAGCCATAAGAAATAAAGAAACTATACAGATTAAAAATATCCAGAAACCATCATTGTATTTATTCTTACGACTGTAAATTTTGTTCTTTTGTACCTTTTTATTCTTCATCTAAACCTCACTAATCTAAATAAGCAATGCGAACATAACCATTACCACTATTACCATTTACCATACCAGGCTCTTTCGGATTAGGCATCCCAACAACGGTATTGCTTTTTACTTTGTCAGTTGTCCAAGAGTAACCGGCACCATCAATC
>CANRCI010000012.1 GCA_947629075.1 uncultured Bacilli bacterium
CTTTACCAGTTACTAGAACAACTTCATCACTATTAGAATTCTTCTTTTTAGGTTGATTAAAATCGAAATCTTCTGGCTTTATTTCTTTACCATTCAAAGAGATATTATTAGGTTTATTTGGTTTTTTATCTCTTAAGTTATACTTACAAAAAGGACATACGTCAACACTATCATTAACTACTTCGCCACATTTTGGACAAATTACGCTCATACAATCACTTCCTATCCCTTATTCTATATATATATTTTAGCATTTTTATAAAATATGTAAATAGTTAATCCCTATCATTTTGGGAAATAATAATTAGCAATAATCTGATTATTTCTAAAAGAGTTGATAAAACTGATGCGACATAAGTACTAGCTGCTGCCTTTAACATTTTGTCAGTTCCATCTAATTCGCTAGAATTTACTATTTTTAATTTTTTCAATTCCACTTTAGCTCTTTTTGAGGCATCGATTTCAACAGGCAGAGTAATCAATTGAAATAGTAAAATAACCACTTCTAAAGCCACACCAACAAGAGCTAAATCTAACATATTGAATAGAAATCCTAATAATATTGCAAAATAACCAAGTTTAGATGATAAATTAACAATCGGTATAATGGAACTTCTAATTCTTAAGAATGTATAATTATTTTTATCTTGAATAGCGTGTCCACATTCATGAGCTGCAACACTAGCAGCTGCTATGGTTTTACCGTGATATATATCACTAGATAGTCTAACGACTTTATTGACCGGGTCGTAATGATCAGTTAAATTTCCCTTAGTTTCAACTATGTATAAATCTTCTAATCCATTGGCATCTAAAATAGTTCGCGCTACTTCCCAACCAGATATATCTTTCTTTAAAGAAATTTGTTTATATTTTGAGTAAGCACTACTGATACTAAATTGGGCAAAACTGACAATGGCTAATGCACTAACGATTAATATTAATGAAATTATATCCATTCTTCCTCCTATAACAATTCAAAAGTTGTCTTATCTCTATTGTCGATTAATTTTACTCCCTGTTCTAAAAGCTCATCACGAATTTGATCAGCTCGAGCATAATCTTTGTTTCGCTTGGCCTCATTTCGTTCTTCGATTTTCTCTAAAATTTTCTTTTCAAACAATTCATCAACAGCTTTTTCTTCATCGATCAAACTTAAAGAAAGAACTTTATCGAAGTCGTCGATTAAATACAATTTAGTAAAATCGGATAACTCATCATCTTTTAATACATCATAGACTAAAGTAATCATCGATGAAGTATTTAAATCATTATTTATCGCTTCTTTAAATTTATCTTGATAATAATCCAATTTTTTATCGTGTAGATTTGGAGTACGATCTAATTTTTTAATTCTAGCTTTCAACTTTTTATAAGCTTTTTCAGCACCCTCTAATGCTTCATAACTAAATATCAATTGATTGCGATAATGACTATTTAAAACAAAATAGCGATAAGAAAGTGGATCGTAACCTTTTTCTTCTAATAGAGAAAGTGTTAAAAATTCTCCTTTAGACTTGGACATCTTTCCACTCTTATCATTTAAATGTTCACCATGCATCCAATAAGAACACCATTTATGTCCAAAATATGCTTCACTTTGAGCTATTTCATTGGTATGATGTGGAAAAATGTTATCAACTCCACCACAGTGGATATCGAGATGTTCCCCTAAAAATTTTCCAGAAATGCCAGAACATTCGATATGCCAACCAGGATAACCAACACCCCAAGGTGAATCCCATTTCATCTCTTGATCTTGGAATTTAGATTTAGTAAACCACAACGCAAAATCGTATGGATTGCGCTTATTCAAATCTTCTTCAACAGTATCTCTAACTCCAACTTTCAAGTCATCCGGATTTTTACCAGATAATTGATAATAGTCTTTAGCTTTAGTTATATCGAAATAAACATTACCATTTGCTTCATAGGCATAACCATCATTAATCAGTTTAGTAATCATTTTTATATAGGTATCGATATGATGACTGGCCGGTTCGACAACAGCTGGTTTTTTAATATTAAGTTTTCTAAAATCCTCAAAAAAGGCATCAGTATAAAACTTAGCAAGTTCTTGAATCGTCTTACCTTCACGAATTGCTCCCTTAACCATCTTGTCATCACCAGTATCAGCATCACTAGTCAAATGTCCAACATCAGTAATATTCATCACTCTTCGAACATCATATCCCAAGTAATTCAAAGACTTTTCTAATATATCTTCAAAAATGTAAGTACGAAGATTCCCAATATGGGCATAATTGTAAACTGTCGGTCCACAGGTATACATTCTGATAACTCCTTCTTCATAAGGAATTAATTCTTCTATTTTTTTAGTCAATGTATTATATATTTTCATTTCTTCACCTACTTAAATTATATTATTTATTTGTGTTAATTTTATGTTATTTTAGTCTATTTAATACTTTTTCTTTCCCAAGTAAATAAATCGTATCTGGAAGTTCTGGTCCATGCATAATACCACTTACTTTTATTCTTATCGGCATAAACAACATCTTACCTTTAACAGATGCTCTATCCTTAACTTTATTAATTACTTCTCTTATGTTATCAACATTCCATTCTTCTAATGCCAAAATTTCCTCTTTAAATACTTTTAAAGTATTATCTACTCCCTCTTGATTTAGAAAATCTATACACTCTTGATCTAAATTTATATCAAGATCAAAGAATAACTTCACTTCTTCAACTATCTGCTTACCATATGAAATATGATTTCGATAAAGATTTATCAAAGATTTTAACCAATTATCATCAACCTTAGATAGATCATATTCCTTCTCTAGATGAGGTATAGTTAATTTATATAAGTCATCATCAGATAAATTTTTAATATAATGGGCATTTACCCATCGTAACTTCATAACATCGTATACAGCTGGAGAATTATTAATTCTTTTAACATCGAATTTTTCAATCAATTCATCCAAAGTAAATATTTCATTATTGTCTTCTGGAGACCATCCTAAAAGAGCAAGATAATTGATAATGGCCTCTGGCAAATATCCGTCATTGTACAAATCCATGAATGTCGAATCACCATCACGTTTAGAAATCTTTTTACCACCCTCTTTAACTATATGTGGCAGATGAATGTATTCAGGAGACTTCCAACCAAAAGCTTTATATAAAAGTAAATATTTAGGAGTTGATGATAAATATTCATTACCTCTAACGACATGAGTAATATTCATTAAATGATCATCGATGACATTAGCAAAGTTATAAGTTGGATAACCATCAGATTTTAAAAGTATTTGATCTTCTAACAAATTATTTTCAACCGTAATATTACCATAGACAATATCATCGTATGAGGTACTTCCCTCTTTAGGCATCTTTTGTCTAATGACGTACTTTTCACCGTTTTTAATCTTCTCAGCAACTTCTTCTTTAGTTAACTTTTTACAATGACCATCATACATAAAAGCTACTTTTCTAATATCAGCTTCTTCACGTAAACGATTTAGACGTTCTTCAGTACAGAAACAATAGTAAGCTTCACCTTTTTCTACTAATTCCAATGCATATTTTTTATACAAATCAAGTCGCTCACTTTGTGTGTAAGGTCCAAACTCACCAGGATTGTTAGGTCCTTCATCTATTTTGATGTTACATAAATTCAAGGTATCATAAATAAACTCAACTGCTCCCTCAACATAACGCGATTGATCAGTATCTTCAATTCGTAAAATGAAATCGCCATTATTGTGTTTTGCAACTAAGTATTCAAACAAGGCACTACGCAAATTACCGATATGCATAAACCCCGTTGGACTTGGTGCAAATCTAGTTCTAACTTTTTCCATAATATCACCTGGCTATATTATAACATAACATGTATTTTTCCGATATTCTTAATTTAGAAAACGAAAAAGTATTAGGTAAGATTCATTATTCAAAATATCTCAACTAATACTTTTTATATAAAACAAATTCTTTTCTATTTATTCATGATTACGAAACATACAACCGCTACAACAATGATAAGTATAACCGGAATAACAATTATCAGTGGATTCATCTTTTTCTTCTCAACTTTATTTTCTGTCAAATCAGGAGTTGGAGTAGTAGCATTAGCTTCATTTACAGCTTGTTCAGTAACAGCGTTAGGAATATCTGAGTTTGGATCACTTATTTCATTATTAGCAGTTGATACCGGTTCAACAGTTGGTTCGGCTACTTCAACTTGACTAGGTTCACTTTCAACTACTGGTGTAGGAGCTACTTCTTGAGGATTAACCCCATCACTATTAGTGTTATTTTCTACCGTTGGTACTTGAAGCTCATTATCATTAGTTTCTGGATTATGATTTTCATTCATTTTTAACACCTCTTATTATCTATAATCAATATAACACTTAATAAATAATAAATAAAGGTTAAAAAGCAACCACTTTACACGGTTATCAAAAAATGTAACACAAATTAATTACACGCATAAAATACATCAGGAATAGCAATATTTTTTACTATTTATGATGTGTAATTAAAGATTAAGGAGGTTAAAATATGAAAAACACCAAAAACATTATTGTGATAATTTTAGTCCTTGCAATATTTTTGATGTCGGCAGCTTATTCCCTTATGGCAACTCAATTAACAATCGATGGAAATGCTGAAATTGTAGGAATTTGGGATGTAAAAATTTCTAACGTCGAAGTAGAAAGTTGTAGTACTGGTAGTAATCCTGGTGATATATCTTTCACTAATACATCAGTAGTATTTAATGCTAAACTTTTAAAACCAGGCGATGAAGTTTCTTATAAAGTAACTATTGAAAACGCTGGAAGTATTGATGCAGCTCTCGGATTTGTAGTTTTTAAAGAAGAAGATAATGAAGCAAATGCCATAAGTTACGAAACAACAGAAATGGCTAGAACATTACTTGCTGGTGAACAAACTTCTTTTATAGTAACTATTTCATACGATAAAAATACAATGGAAACACCAAACGTCAAAACTAAATCACTAACTGGTATTATAGAATATGTTCAAAAATAAAATTGGGTACTATATCATAATGTAATTTATCTCATAAAATGAAAAACTTTATTTATATTTTGTTGAGTTATATTTTTTTATCGGTTTCATTGAGCATTAATCATTATTCAATATTTAAAAATTATATATGTATCCCTTTCTGGTTATTTACCTTATTGTATCTATTATTTTATATTAAGTGTAACTACGTAAGAATTAATCATATTAAACTTCATTTAATATATATCCTAGAATTATCTTTTTTATTCATCATCATTTATTTCAATTCAGGTATGATTTTAGGATTCTTTAAACCGCCATTTAATCATAGTATTATCGGAATAATCAAAAATATCTTTATCTTTGTAATTCCTGTAATCGCTGAAGAATTACTTAGAACACTACTAATTATAAAAGCCAAAGATAGAAAACAACAATTAATATTTATCACTATTATCTTTATATTAGTAGAAATAAATTATCACACAATATTTATATCATTTATGAATAGAGAAAGTTTATTTAAGTTTTTATGTTCTTCGATATTTCCCATTATTTCAAGTAATATCCTATTTACGTACATATCATATAAATTAAAAGAACCCCTAGCAATGGTTTTTAAAATTATCGACAAATTGATCATTATAATTGTTCCAGTTATCCCCGTTTTAGATTGGTTTGTGATTGGTTCTAGTAGTTTATTAAAATTGTTTATTATTTATATCATTATCAAGTACAAAATTATCAAAGATGAAAAACCGAAAAAAAAGAAAACTTATGTCACCATGTTAAATTATGCGATTCCTATTACAGTCTGTTTGATTTTAGTATGTTTTATGATTGGATTATTTAGTTATCAACCTATTGCTATTCTATCAAACAGTATGATTCCGACATTTGAAAGAGGAGATATTGTAATTTTTAAAAAATTTAATGAACTTAGTGAGAAGGAAATTCATGAAGGAGATATAGTCATCTATAATTATAAAAATATGAACGTTGCCCATCGCATAAAGAAAATACACATAAAAAATAACCAAAATTATTACATTACTAAAGGTGATAACAATAAAAATAATGATTTAGAAGAAGTTAGTGAAAAACAAATAATAGGTATTTATAAATTTCACATAAAGTATATAGGATATCCCACTGTTTGGTTAAATGATTATTTTATGAATAAAGAAGTAAATATAGATGCGAAATAGGAGGATGCTTATTAAAAACTTTTTTAAACTTAAATCGATTTATTTAGTAATTTTATTGTTGATAATTGGAACTGTTCTCATAAAAGTTGACTATAGTAATAGCCAGGAAAAGCTATATGATTATGAAATAAATAGAGATAGTAATTATCAGGTACTGCTAAAAGAAAATACATTTTATAACGAAAAGATTTTAAAGAATAAAAATTACTATTTATCTAATTTAATTGAAAAAAGTAATCTAGAGTTTTCATACAAAGTAAAAGTAAAGAAAAAGAGTGATATATTTTATAACTACAATGTTACAGCAGAACTACTGGCAATGGTTCAAGATGATAAAGAAATATGGCATCAAAAATTTGTTTTAGTACCAGATAAAACTAATAGAGTTAAAACTAATGATTTAGTAATAACAAATAAAACTGAGATCAATTATAATTACTTTAGCAATTTAGTTAAAGATTATGAACTGACTTATGGTATAAAAGTTAATGCTATTTTAAAAATAAAATTTAATATAACTTATGGGCCAAATAACACATCAACACTAAAAGATAACATTCAAGTAAACATTGGACTAGGTGATATAGTTTCGGATGTAGAAAATGTTTATAAGAAAAATGATATAAAAACGATTAACTTGGCTAATCAGCAATTAAATGTATCTTTTATAACGGTTGCAGGATATATCTTTATTTTAATTGCTTTATCAATAATCATTATCAAATTTAAAAAGTTTTATTTAAAAACTTTAACTAGATCTAACAAAAATATTAAAGAAATTCTAAAAGAATATAACAATATAGTTGTAAGAGTTAAAAACAAACCCGATACAGAGAATTTAAAAATATTACAGATAGTAGCAATTGAAGATTTAATAAATGTAGCTGAACAGAACAATTCTCACATTATACATTATGAAAATAAAGTTACTAAAGAAGAAAACTTATATGTAATCGTTAATAATTACATGTATCTATACATAATAAAAGCCTAACAATGTTAGGTTTTTATTTGTTATTTTATATTTCATACCCTTCAGGAAATTCGACGTGAAACTCGATATTGGGATAACTTTCCCTCTCTTCGCGTAGAACAAATGGTAATGTTATACTCAATAGATCGACTTGATGAGGAGTAATTTGTTCTCTTTCTAATATGTGATTGAGAAACGTCTTCGTATAGTAATCTTTAGTCATATAAGCAATAGTTGTATAACTATCAGTGGATAGTGTACCGTCAGCGTCATTTATATCTCTAAGACAAGCTATAACGACAGCTTTATCCGGATGTTGTTCAAGATATTTTTTACTTTCATTTATCTTTTCTTCAATATCTTCGATATATTCGTTATAATCAATTTCGTACTCTTCTTCACCAATCGTTCCATCAATTATCTCGGCATCAATGAACAAATTATCATCGCATTCCTCTACTCTTCGGTAAACAGTTAAATCACCGGCACTTTTATTTAGAGCAAAGACAATTATTTTGTTATTGTCATTAGCTGTAAACAAATCTTCATAATCAGCATATCTATTGTATATAGCAATCTGTGAATAAAAATCACGCATATTGATAGTGATAAATTCATTGTTAATTATTACATGAATAGATCTTTCATCAAACCAAAATTCATAATCTTCATCACGATTGTATTTCTGCATAACTTTTAGAGCTCTATCTTCAATAGATGAGTAATCGATCTTAGACATATCACCATCGAACTCATCACTATAATCCCCTAAATATTCACTAGCAAAACTCAGATACGCACTTTGAAAGATAATATTTTTAGTCCCAGCATCATTGGTGAATAAGTCCGTAAACTTTATCTCTTCACCAGTTTTTAAGTTGTAATTAAGTCCTAGATTAATTTCACTTATATCGTCATCCTCGTTTTTAAAGTAGACTTGTTTAATAACCCAAAAAGATAAAACATTAGAAAAATTAGCTTGACTCGTAGTAGAAATCGAAATACTTTCGACCTTTTCATCTTCCATTTCATCAGGATTATAAAGAGCCATTACTCGTTTCTTTATATCTTCATTAATTTTGTCCTCGACACTTTTATCTTTAAGTCCCGAAATTTTAAAGTAACTTATTTCTACAGGATAAGACTCATACTCGTCTTCTTCCCCGTAATGTAGTTTAACCTCTTCTAAATCTAATCCATTCGGAAGATAGGTATCCTTTAATGACTTTATTCCTAATCCATCAGCAACAACCGCATCTTTGACGTCTAATTTATCTTTATTATTACTCTTTCTAAAGCTCAACATTCCATTATTGGTTAAATAAATTAAAATAGTTGTGGTAGTAATACATAAAATAGAAAAAATAATTGTAAATATAATTCCTTTATTCTTATTTAAGAGAGACATAACCAGCCTCCTCAGCTACTTTTTGACCACGTTCTGATAACATAGCATCAACTAGTTTTCTAACTTTACTATTCTTTGGTTCATCTTTACGGATAACAATATAGTAGGCCGTCTGAATTGGATAACTACCATCCCTAATCGTTTCATTGGTCGGCTTCACACCATTAACCGCTAACAGCTTTATATTATTAGCAACAGCAGCATCGATATCTTCAAACATCGTCGTAGCGTAGTAGTAATATGAATAACCAATCGAATTAACTCCATTATCATAACTAGATACCAAATTAACAATGGCATACATTGTATCTACAACGTTTTCAGTAAGCGGTTTCATCAACTTTAAGTCCTTCATGACAAGTGATTTCATCCCTGTTTGACTACCAGAGTTTTCTGGCCTCTGATATGCTTTTATCTTACTATCAGGTCCTCCTACTTCTTTCCAATTAGTAATCTCACCTGTATAAATTTTTTGAATTTGTTCTAATGTCAATCCATCTATTTTACTAGAACTATTTACAAAAAAGACAAACCCTTCTTTAACAACTGGTATTACTTCTAATTCAACATTCTTTTCTTGAGCTAATTTAAGTTCTTCTTCAGATGGTTCAGTAACAACAATTAAATCAGCTTCATCATTAATCAATTTTATATAAGCAGGATGAGTATTACTATAATTTAACTGATCATCTTTTATTTTATCGTCGTTGACAAAATCCTTAATAAAAGCCGTTGCAAGCGGTTGCGTAGCTAAAGAAGCATCTACTTTTGGGTAATCTTCGTACGTAAATAACACTTTTTTATCATCATTACTATAATCACGTGTAAAAAATATATAAGCAGTTATACAACCAACTAACACCAATACAATAACTAATATACAAACAATATTTCTTTTTTTCATTATCTCACCTATTATCTATCTTTAATTTATTATAACACTTATTAATCGAAGAGATAAAATTATTTCTGAATAACAAAAAATGAAGCGAATCTTTTTGATCCACCTCGTTTTTGTTTTTTATTTTATGCTAAATGTTTTAACATCGCTATGCTCAATTTCTGGCATTGGAACTTTTTCATTACTAAATTGCCAATCAATCTTATAATCAGGTAATAACTTCGTCCTTATAGGGTTAATTCTAGGAACCAAGATAATAGCTTCGAATTTATCTAACAATTTCAATTCTTCAACCGAAATCAAAGGTTCCATTCCTTTTTCAGATTGTTGATTACCACATAATTTTGAAATATCTTCTAGTGTCTCAAGATCATTTGCTAATAAATATACTATATTTCCAAATGCCATCTTTAATATTTCTGTACCTTCAACACCATAAGTATTTCGTAATTCCAATAAACTCCTTATGTAGATGTTAAATTTAATATTTCCACTTCTTGCAAGAGTCAACATATTGTGAAACTCCTTAATTGGAATTAAATTTTCAAACTCATCTAAAATCATGTTCAATGTACGAGTTTTATCATTAGTCAAAGTTGCTGCAAAATAGCACTCATCAATAATTAAAGGAATCAACCTTCTAGAAACTGGTTTAGTATTACTAATTATAAATAAGGCTGTCTTTTCTTTTTGAATATTTTCAATATCGAAATTTGTTGATGATAATAATTTCAATAAGTTCTCTCGTGAAACAAATAATCTCATATTTTGAACAAATACAGCTATTATACTTCCCCTTGTTTCACTAGGTGCCAAAACTACATTAGATAAATTGATGTAGATTGCTGATGTCTTATCCATTGTTTTTATTTCATCATATAGTTTTTCAAACTCAGAAGCTAAATTTAATAAACTACTAATGTTAACTTCATCTGCCTTAGCATTTTCAAACAAATATAATGACAAACCTATAAATAATGAAATTGCTGAATTTACCCAAAAAGGATCTAAATTATTATCAACTTTTTCATTACAACAGAAATAGTATCCAACGTTCTCCAACAATTCAACAGCTTTATCTTTTTCACCTTTCTTGTACAATTCATAAGGTAAAGTTAAGGGATTAAAATGATTACCAAGAGTTGGATTATCTAAATTTATTACGATGGTATTATAATTTTGTTTTTTTAGTTCTCCAGATAACTCATCGTAAATCTCTCCTTTAACATCATGAATTACAAATGATTCACCTGTCTTAATAGCAAGTCGCAATTGGGGTAATACTGTAGATTGGGTTTTACCACTTCCAGTTGTTCCAATAACCATTGTATGAGCTTCATCATCCTTAATGTAAAGATTTTTATCATCATACATCATAGGAATTCCTGATTTTTTTATTTCAGAATCATAACTGATTGGGGTTAACTTCGATTTCAATTCTTCTTCAGTCGCCCATCTTGAATATGTCATACATATCACTCCTTTCACAACTTAATTATAGCATTAACTTTTTTAGCAACTTAAACAAAAATGGCTTTTATGTAAAAGTATGATATAATACCGTTATGTAGGTGATATTATGTATTCTAATGATTTAATATGTGACATAATAGAGTATCTAAACAACAATATTAATAAAGAAATAACGATCGAAGAATTGAGTTCAATATTTTATTTCAACAAGACATATATCATGAAAAAGTTTAAAAAAGAATTAAACCTCACCATACACGAATATATAAATACAATGCGAATATATAATAGTTTAATATTTTTTAAAGATGATAATTATATGTTAAGTATTGCTTTTAAAAACGGTTTTAATTCTTTAGAATACTTTTCTGAAACATTTAAAAAAATTATTGGGGTCAGCCCAATAATTTATAAAAAATACATAAATTATAAATATGTTACAAACGAAGAACAAGATAAGATTTTAGAAAACATATCTAAAATCAATAATATTAAAAATAGTGTATTAAACTACCTAAATCACAGAAAACCACAATTCAGTAACTATGTTAAAAAATATAAACTTTAATAAAGCTAAAATAAAGGTGCAAAAAGTCTTAAGACAGCTTGCCAAACAGATTTAATAAAACCAGTTTCAACATCTTTATCCTCTAACTTTTGACAGTCTTTAAAGGTATTTTCAAAATCTTTGTGCACATCTTTTAAAACACTTACTTGTTCCATATAAATACCATTTTCAAAATGCAAATACAAACTGCGATAGTCCATGTTAATTGTTCCAACTACCCCTCTTATATCATCGGATAGGAACACTTTAGAGTGAACAAATCCTTTAGTATATTTATAGATGTGAACTCCATTGCTATGAAGAACCTTAAAGAAAGAAGTAGTTTGAGTATAGACAATTTTTTTATCAGGAATACCAGGAACAATAATTCTAACGTCCACTCCTCTTTTAGCAGCTCTACAAAGAGCATTAACCATATCAGTATCAATGATTAAATAAGGGGTCATGATATAAAGATAATTTTTAGCACTATTAATCATGTTGATATAGACATCTTCACCAATTAAATCTCTATGTAAGGGTGCTACTCCATAAGGAATTACATAACCATCTTTTTTTATTGAATTATCAAATGAATACTTAAACTTTGTAATATCTTTATCTTCTTCAGTATTAGCATTCCACAAAGATAAAAACATAACTGTCATATTCCAAATGGCATCCCCTTCAATCTTAATACCATTATCTTTCCAAACACCATAAGGACTTCCTTCATTTATATACTCATCACTTAAATTTACGCCTCCCGAAAAGGCTACTTTACCATCAATAATAGTCATTTTACGATGATCGCGATTATTCATAAAGATTCCTCTAAAAGGACTTAACTTATTAAAAGAAATACATTTAATTCCAAAGGTTTCTAATTGCTTCGCATAATTAGTAGAAAGTAGAGCAATCGTTCCCATATCATCATACATGATACGGACGTCAACACCTTGAGCAGCTTTTTCTTTTAAAATATCAAGTATTCCATTCCACATTATTCCTTCATTAATAATAAAATATTCTAGAAAAATAAACTTCTCAGCCTTTTTTAATTCTTTTAACAAATCCGGATAAAACTTTTCACCAAAATCATAATAAGTAACTCTGTTATTAGTACTTACAAAATGATGTGTACGATTAAGTAAATATTGAATGTTATCTAGTTCTTGATCCTCAACTTCTTTCTTTACCGTTGGATCTTGAACAAGTTTTGTTTTATATTTATTTTCATACTTAAAAATATTTTTTAACAATTTATTTTTAGAATAGTTTTTACCCAAAGTAATTAATAAAATCGTTCCAAAGATAGGAAAAATTAAGACTAATATAATCCATGGTACATCATTCGAAAGTCTAGTACTGTTCTTTAAGATACCTAAAACAACAGATACACTAACCAAACTGTAGAACAAACTAATAATCCCTATATAATTATAAAAGAACAAACGAATAATAATAGCAAAACCAAATTGTAAAATTATTCCTAAAACAACAATAGTTGCTCTCTTAATGGCATTTAACATACATAACACTCCCTTTCACTTTATTGTATTGTAGCACAAAACCAAGGGGAAAATCTTTTAATACTGTGCAATATATAAATTACCTATTTTTCCATACTTCATATGAAACAAAATCTATCTTCGTATCAGAATCTATCCCATAAAACAATTTAAATCTATTTACAAACTCATCTGATACAGGATTACCATGATGTAAATATTGTTTATTAGGCAATAATGGCAACAATAAATACTCTTCATTTTTATGATTCTTTATATAATTGACTCTCTCATAATCAACTTTAAAAATATATCCATAAATTAACCCTAGAAAAATTAAAACTATTAAACTACAGTATTTTAAAGCAAAATTAATATTTATTTTACCTAAAACTTCATCAGCTAATTCACAAGTTAACAAGGCAAACAGAAAATACGTTGGGAAAAAACATCTAGGTCCTATCGGTCTAACAAATAGAAGTGGTAAAGCTATTATACAAATACTTATAATTTCAAAAATAATTCTATTTCTTTTTCCTATATCTTTTATAGTTATACAATCTATAGTTAATATAGATATTGCTACTAAAACATAAATTATTCCTTCAAAATAATTTTGCAAATTAAATTTAATAAATGGATTAACATTATTCATAACTTTAATATAAAGAATGTATGTTAAAAATAGCAACAAAACAAATACTGATGATCCTAATAAGTTCTTTTTCATTTTTGACAAAGTCTTTTTATTTGTTTTATAAAATTTATAAACTAATATTAGCATAAAATAGATAGTAATATATTAATAATTATATTATTACATACTAATAAATCTTTTAACTCATTAAAATAAACTCTTATAGTATTTACGATAAAATTATTATGAACTATGCTTTTAGAACCATCTTTAAGAGCAAAGGCATTTCTGTAACCACCATTTGAAAACATGATTACAGCACCAGTTATAGAGCCAATTAAATAAGATATATTTGATGGATTAGTTTTATATTTTTTAAGTTTTGGATAAAATACTAAAAAGAGCCCAAGACAAACATTATATATAGTCATATGTTCTATAAATAACGAACAAATTACACCAAGTACAAATAAAGGAATACAAAATTTATTACTTAAAACAACTTCCTCATCAGCAAACATATTTCTATTTAAATAAACTATAAAAATAGTAATTAAACTCGGTAAAATATAATTGGCAAAGCCACTAGTCCATGCTATAGACTGAGTTAAAACAAATACCGGCATTAATTCCAATAAAAGAACGATTAAATAAGTCTTATTATTTTTAGGATTTATAAATTTATTACCCAATACTACCAACGAAGTAATAGTAAAAGTCATAACTAAGGCTTTTATAATTCTTGTTCTAGTTAACAAAATAACTAAAATATTTCCAGCCCATCTACCATTATAATTTTTAAATAAAAAATTCAATCTTTGAATACCTATACTTGAACCCCACGCCCAATCGTCATGAGTATAAGGAAAAAGGTAGGTTATTATAAATAAAAGTAACACTAAAATAATATCCCAATAATTTATATTCTTTATAAACTTATAAATTTTATTCTTCATAACTTAACCAACCATCCAATTATTTATTTACATATATATCATTATACAATATTTAATAATTATAGCAATTTAAAAAAGCCAACAATTTGGCTCTTTTGTTTTTTTAAATCTTATAAATCTTTATTTTACGTTTTTTCCGTGACAGTTTTTGTACTTTTTGCCGCTGCCACACGGGCACAATTCATTTCTACCTATCTTAGTAGATTTTCTTGGAGTATTCTTTAATTTAACCTTTCCATCATTGGTCATTTTACTTTTTGAAACTTCTTGTCTTTCAATGTTTTGTTTGATTTCAGATTTAACTAAGAATGTTGTTACTTCTCTATCGATATCCGATAACATTTGGTCAAATAACTCAAAACCTTCAACCGTATAAGCACGAAGTGGATCTTCTTGACCATAACTTCTAAGATGAATTCCTTCTCTTAAATGTGACATAGTATTGATATGTTCTGTCCAATACTTATCAATTACATTTAAAGTAATTACTTTTTCAAACTCTTCAGAGATTTCAAGTGGTACAACACTTATCTTTGCTTCATATTCCTCAATGATGTGATCATATATAAAGTCGATGATTTTCTCATCTGGTAATTCGATTATATCGTCCACTTTAATATCGTTTTTCAACAAGCTATTAGCATAGTCAACGATATCTTCAATATCTTCCTCAGTTAACTTTCCTTCAGGATAAATATGAGCATTTATTACATCTCTTACATGGTCTTTAACTGATGAAAGAACTGTATTGTGAATTGACTCATTGTCAAGAATTTCATTTCTTCGAGCATACATAATTCCTCTTTGATTATTCATGACATCGTCATATTGTAGCAATTGTTTTCTTATATCAAAGTTGTTTCCTTCAACTCTTGTTTGAGCAGTAGAAATAGCTTTGCTGAATGTCTTACTCTTAATAGCTTGAGTTTCTTCAAATCCTAAAGATTGTAACATTCTCTTAATTTTATCAGTTCCAAAACGAACCATCAACTCATCTTCCATTGATACGAAAAATTGAGTATGACCAGGATCTCCTTGACGACCAGAACGTCCACGCAATTGGTTATCAATACGACGTGATTCATGACGTTCAGTACCGATTACACAAAGACCACCTAAAGCTCTAGTCTCATCTGTTAATTTAATATCTGTTCCACGTCCAGCCATGTTAGTAGCAATTGTAACTGCATCTTTTTCTCCGGCCTTAGCAATTATCTCAGCTTCACGAGCATGGTTTTTAGCATTCAAAACTTCATGTGGAATATTCTTTTTCTTTAACATCTTACTAATTAATTCATTAGTTTCAATTGCTATTGTACCAACAAGCACTGGTTGCCCATTATTATGACGTCTCTCAATCTCATCAATAATAGCTTTATATTTACCACTCTGAGTAGCATACACTAAATCTGGTTCATCTTCTCTTATTACTTCTCTATTAGTTGGAATTGTAATAACGAACATATTATAAATGTTTCTAAATTCCTCTTCTTCTGTTTTAGCAGTACCTGTCATACCAGATAATTTTTTATACATACGGAATAAATTTTGGAATGTAATAGTAGCAAGCGTTTTAGTCTCTTGATTAATCTGAACATTTTCTTTAGCTTCCAATGCTTGATGAAGTCCATCACTATAAGCACGTCCTTTCATCAAACGACCAGTAAATTGGTCAACTATTACAATAGCGTTATCTTGAACTACGTAATCAACGTCTTTTTTCATTGAATAGTTAGCTTTTAAAGCTTGATTGATATGGTGAATTAGATTTGTTTGTTTAGTCTCATATAAATTGCTAACTCTAAAGTATTTTTCAGCTTTTTTAACTCCATCTTCCGTTAAAGTTACTGTCTTATTTTTTTCATCGTACAAGAAGTCATCTTCAATCTTCAAACCTTTAACAAAAGAATCGGCATCAGTATACATAGATTGATTTTTTAATTCTCCACCAGAAATTATCAATGGTGTTCTAGCTTCATCTATAAGTACAGAGTCTACCTCATCGACAATAGCAAAGTTAAGTGGTCTTTGAACACGATCTTCACTTCTTACTACCATGTTATCACGTAGATAGTCAAATCCTAATTCATTATTAGTTGTATATAGAATATCGCAATTATATTGTTCTCTTTTTTCTTTTGGTGACATACTTCTCAAGTTAACACCAACAGTTAATCCTAAAAATTTATGGATATTTCCCATCCAATTAGCATCACGATCAGCTAAGTACTCATTAACTGTTACGATATGTACACCATTACCACTTAAAGCATTCAAGTAAGCTGGCATAACTGAAGTTAAAGTTTTACCTTCACCAGTTTTCATCTCAGCGATGTTACCTTCATGAATGGCAATACCACCTAATAATTGGACATAATATGGTCTTTCACCAATAACACGATAAGCAGCTTCTCTTGCCGTAGCAAAAGCTTCTACTAAAATATCGTCTAAAGTTTCACCATTTTTTAGACGTTGTCTAAATTCATCAGTTTTAGCTTGTAATTCATAATCTGAAAGTTTTTGATATTCTTCATTTAAAGCTTCTATTTTATCTGCCTTATCAGCAAATTTTTTAAGCTCTTTATATTCATGATCAAATAAAGTTCTAAAAATGTTCATATTTTCATCTCCTGCACCTCTTATTCTATCAAAAAATAGTGATAAATAAAAGAAAATTTATTGTTTTAAATGATATTTTATCATATTTTTTAAAAATTTAAAACTGTCACGATTGTGACAGTTAAAGTAATTAAGTATTTACTATTCAGATTCAATGACTCCATATTGACCATCTTTACGTTTATACACTAATGTTGGTTTCATTGTTTCTGAATCTTTAAACAAATAGAACTGATGTCCTATAAGTTCCATTTGGAGAACTGCTTCTTCTTCACTCATTGGCTTGACTTCGATCTTTTTTCTTCTGACGACTGAAGGCTCTTCATGATCCTCAGAATCTTCTATAGAATCGAGCACTATCTCTTTGCTTCCCTTATTTCTCTTTACTTGAGCTTGAATCTTGGTTTTATTTTTTCTTATTTGACGTTCTATTTTATCAACGATAACATCTACTGCGGAATAAACATCTTCACCAACTTCTTCAGCTCTTAAGATTAGGTTTTTCAAAGGTATTGTTACTTCAACTTTTTGATCTTGTTTACGGATTTTAAAGACTACTGTGGCACGGACCTCGTTAGGATTATCGAAATATTTATCTAACTTTTGTAGCTTTTCTCCAACATAATCATCGATAGCTTTAGTAACTTTTACTTTGTCGCCTCTAATTGTTATGTTCATAACATCATCCTCCCAACTTCATAATATCATATAATTAGAAAAAAAACTACTATTTGATAGTAGTTGGTTCTTTTATGACTGTAACATCTAAAGCTTGATATCCTTTAGTTGTCTCAAGCAAGTTAAATTCAACATATTGTCCTTCAGATAAAGTCTTATAACCATCGCTGTTAATAGCAGAATAATGAACAAAAATGTCTTCATCTTCTTTGTACTCAATAAAGCCATATCCCTTTTCGTTGTTAAACCACTTTACTTTTCCTTTCACCACTGGCACCTCACCTTCTAATTCTTTTTTTTGTTAAAATGTTCGAACTTATTCAACGTATTAATTTTACCATCTATAACTGATAATTAATTGAAAAAACATTAAATATGATATTTGTAGCTTTTTCGGTAGGTTTTTTTACCAAAATTTGGTAATTTTTCCGAAAATGGACGTTTGATGTCATTTTATGTCATAACCATTTTTTGGCATTTTTCATTGAATTATACTTATGGTGAAAGGATAGATTATGAAGTTATTTTTCTTAAATAAATCATTAAATTTTATCAAAACTTACTTTCCAAATTATTCTAAAGATGATTTAGATAAAATAAGATATGGATTAGAAGGCTTGTACTTAACCATAACAAAAATAGTGGTAATTTTACTATTTAGTATGATTCTAGATATTACTAAAGAAGTAATTATCACTATATTGCTGTTTAACGTACTAAGATTCTTTGGTTTTGGAATGCATTCAAAGAGTAGTAAAGTATGTTTAATATTTTCAGTTATATTATTTATAAGCTTTCCCCTTATATTTATTAAATTGAAAATTTCCAATTTTATGAAATATTTTATATGCATATTTGCGTTAGCTTCTTTTCTATTCTTTGCGCCTTCTGATACAGTTAAAAGGCCATTAACTAATAAAAAGAAAAGGATAATAAGAAAAATTATGACAGTTATTGTTGGAATTATATATTCTGCAGTAGCATTATATATCAACAACTATCTAACTAATTTAATATTATGCTCATTAGTTATCGAGGCAATAATCATTAACCCAATAACTTATAAATTATTTAATGAGTCTTATGCTAATTATAAGAAGGTATAAAATTAATAGGGAGGTTAAATTAATGAAAAAATTATTTGCTTATCTTCTTGCTGGTGTTGCATTAGTTGCTTCTAGTGCAGCTTATACTGGATGCATAATGATCGTTTTTGATGAACCAGAAGCTCCAGCTTGCATGAAAGACTAATTGTATAAAAGGATATATCAATTCGATATATCCTTTTTTAATTTATAATTATTTTTTGAATAAAAGTTTCATTAATAATATCACTTTCATTTATAAATTTATTACTTTGATTAAGTAATCTTTTTACATAATGTAATCCGTACCCTCTACCTTTTCCTTTACTCGTATAACCTTTTTTGGCTATTTTATCTATATTTAAAATTGTATTTTTGTCTAAAGTATTAGATACAACAATGTTTATTTTATTGTTTATTTTATATATTTCTATGGCCAAGTTACTATCTTCATTCTTCATACATTCTTCCATGGCGTTGTCAATAAATATTCCCAGCATTTGAGTTAGGACTCTAATATCTGAAATATTCAAATTAAAATCTTCTGGTTTTATATTTTTACTAATATCAATCATGTAGTTTATTTTGTTTTTAGTTAAAAGTACTGATTTATAATAAAGCAATCCCTTAATACCACCATTCGGTAGATAATTGATTCCACTTATTTTGTTTTCGTCATTAGAAAGATTATTTAAATCTAAAATATCATCTATATATTCTTTAGCTTTTCGACTATGACACAAATCTTTTAAAACAGACAGTTGATTTTTATATTCATGACGATTTAATCCTTCCTGTTCAATCCACTCCTCAAATGTACATGAATATTCCAACAAACTTCCATATCTTTTATCTAATTCAATTCTTTCATTTTTTTCGTTTATATATATGTAACTCAAAGCTAAAAATACAGCTATTATAAAAAACATTAAATAATAAGTATTATTAAAATATTTACTTATTAAAAGTTCATAAGTTAATATACTTAAGATTGTAACCAAGAGACTTATAAAAATGATTTTGAGATATTCTGATTCTTCTCTTTGCCGATCTATAAATTTTGATATTTTATTACGAACAAACTTTATTTTTGAAATTCCTATAGCGATCAAAGTTATTGCTATGTTACTCGCAATAAATAATATTGCATTATTCCTAATAATCTCAGCATTTAAATATGTCGCAGGAATAGCAAACATAACAAATTCTGCTAAGAAGAAAAAGATGATACTAACGCCACTGAGAATGATACTGATATTTATACTTATATTAAAATAATACTTGAGCAATACAACACTCTCAATCAACATTAATATTGTTACTATTGGCTCATAATCTTCTTTCCAATTCAACATTAAACACATAGTAGATAAAAGAATAAAGATATTTTTAGGATTCTTTAACTCTATTTTTTTATCTAATAAATTAGCACTGATTACGTATATACCAATACTTGTTATTAGTCCACATATAAAATTAGAGATTATTTGTGACACGCCTTACCACTTCTTTCTTAAATCTTCTAGATATATCAGAAGTAGTAGATCCATTGGTAAAAGTTATAGTATTTGTAGTTTTATCAAAGGTTTCGATATAATCTTTATTTATTATTGTACTTCTACTTGTCTGAATAAACCTAATATCAAGTTCTTTTATTATTTCGTTAATATTCTTAGTAACTTTATGTTCACCTACACTACTAGTAATTAATACTTGTTTACTAGCTTTTAACTTTTTAATCATAATAATATTTTCATAATCAATCTTGGTAACTTCTTTTTTAGTCTCAAAAGATACTGCTCTCTTCTTACTAGAATAAATTGCTAAAGCTCTTGCTAGATCATCTTTTATAGTATTTTCTAAATCGTTAAGTTTAGATACAAAGTCTAGTAAAAATAATCTGTTACCTAAAGCTTCATATTTATATTCGGTATGACTAGTTACAATAACTAGTACTGATATCCAGTCATTCAAACCTTCTCTTATGTATCTCACTACATCTAATCCAGAACTCTCATCAGTTTCAATATCTAGAAAATAGATTTTAAAACAACTATCATCACGAGTGATTTTTACAAAATCATCATTGTATTGTGTAAATCCTGCAATCTCATATTCAAAATCACATTTCATCATATATCTTCTTACAATATTACTTAATTTATTTACAAATTTAATGTTATCATCAACAATTACAAATTTTATCATTTTAGCCTCTTTCTATTTTTTCACAAAGTTTATTTTACCATAAATTTCCATTTTGTACATAAAAAAAGAATATTAATTCTTTTTAGTTTTACGGTGTATTTTCTCAGAAGCTTTTTCTTCAAGGGTTTTAACCTTATTTTCCATTTTTTCACTGACAATACTAGTGTGTAAAATAAACCATACAACTAATACAAATAAAATTATATAGATTAATCGACCTAGTTCCGGATCTTTTAATACATATAAAATAGATGCTAAAGAGAATAGAATATTGATTCCATATATGATGAGTACTGTTTTTCTCTGGCTAAAATTCATCTTTAAGAATTGGTGATGAAGGTGATCTTTATCTGCTTGGAATATTGGTTGATGGCGAAGCATTCTTCTAAGGATAGCAAGTGAGGTATCGAGAATAGGTATTGCAAGTATTAAAATAGGAACTACAACTGATGTAAGCATTGCTCCTTTAAATCCCATCAAAGAAATGACACCTATAGTATATCCCATAAACATCGAACCACTATCACCGGCAAAGATTTTAGCAGGATTGAAGTTATACAATAAAAATCCTAAAGTAGAACCGAGCATGATAAATGTTAAAGTTATCTCAAGTGTTCCAAAACGTTGTTGAAAGAAAGAAATAATACCTATTGTTAAATAAAATATTGAAGATATTCCCCCACTTAACCCATCTAGGCCATCTATTAGATTAATGATATTAATACACGCTATTAAAAAGAATAAGGTTATGGGATAAGCAAAAATTCCAAAATCAATCGTATAATTAAACGCTGTTATATTACTTAGTAAAATGTTTCCATAGACGATTACTGTTAGAGCAGAAGCTGTTTGTCCCAATAGTTTATAAGTAGATTTTATCGGTTTAATATCATCGATAATA
>CANRCI010000013.1 GCA_947629075.1 uncultured Bacilli bacterium
CATCCGTAAAGAGTTACTTCTTCACCGACATTTTTCATATTAAAACTTGCATTTTCATATTTTTTCATAATAACCTCTATTCGTGGTGATGATGGCAACTTCCATCACAGTGTTCATGGTCATGACCACAATCACAGTCGTCGTCTTCTTCAAAAGAGACGAAATCACCATATTCATCATTTAATTTTTCATCGAAGTAATAAAGAATGTAATCAAGTGGTACCAAATCTTCTTCTTTGGTTTTATTGTTCTTAACTTTTAATTGATCATTCTTTAAATCTTCATCATTCAATATAATTAAAAATTTACTATCTAAACGATCGGCTTGTTTGAACTGACCTTTTAAAGCTCGACTCATGTATTCAGTTTCAACTTTATAACCATTCATACGCAAATACTGAACCAAACTTATGGCATATTCTTTTTCAGAATCACTGACATACATGACATATATTTCATTACCATCATCGATTGGTAGTTCAACATCCTCTAAATCGAGTGCCATACTAAGTCGTCCAATGCCACAGGCGAATCCAATACCAGGAGTTTCTGGTCCATCTAACATTGCAACTAGTCCATTATAACGTCCTCCAGCTGCCAAAACATTGTTGCTTCCGAAACCTTCAACATCAGCCTCGATTTCAAAAACGGTATGATTGTAATAGTCAAGTCCACGAACTAATGTCGGATCTACTTCGTAATCGACCTCTAATAAAGTAAGATACTTTTTAACGTCATCAAATCTCTTTTTACTGACATCGTTCAAATAATCGATAGTTTTAGGAGCATTTTTTAAAGCTTCATGATCTTTATCAACCTTACAATCGAGAATTCTCAAAGGATTATTTTCATATCTATTATTACAATCCTCACACAAATCTTTTAAATATGGTTTGAAGTGTTTCAATAGAGCTTCACGATAATTATTTCTAGATTCACTATCACCTAGTGTATTTATCCTTACTTTAATTCCTTTTAAACCTAACATTTTAAATAAATTAACCGGTATTGAAATGACTTCGGCATCAATCATCGGATTATCGCTTCCTAAAACTTCAACTCCAAATTGTGTAAGTTCACGGTCACGTCCAGATTGTGGTCTTTCATAACGATACATCGTTCCGTTGTAGTAAAGTTTAACTGGTTGATTAGGATCTCCATACATCTTATTTTCAATAAAACTACGGACAACCCCAGCTGTACCCTCTGGACGAAGTGTCATATTACGATTTCCACGGTCACAAAAATCATAGGTCTCTTTACTGACGATATCAGTAGTCTCACCAACACTACGGTGGAACAATTCAGTCGATTCAAAGATTGGAGTACGAATATAGTTATAATTGTACTTTTCCATAAGTGAATCAAACATCTTCTCGATATATTTCCATTTCTTAGCTTCTTTTCCGTAGATATCATGAGTTCCTTTAGGTTTAATTATCATATTTTATCCTCCTCTAAAATAAAAAGATGACTACCAATAAGGACGAGTTTCCCCGTGGTGCCACCTTAATTCCATATTTCTATGCTTTAGATTCTTTAACGCAGACATACGCTTCTATTTATTGTAAGTGTCTTTCATCTCTTTTTATTTAGTGTTTTCACCAACCACACTATCTCTAAAAATAAAACGGAGATTACTCTTCTTACTAGAAGATACCATTATTTTATCTTATTTAACAAATATTTTCAACTAATAATTATTTTTTTATAAAAAGTTATATGCAACCAAATGATAAATTTTTATATCAAGTGTATATACTCTTAAAAAATAATTGTTCTAGCTACTCAGGTCTTAGTCCACTAGCAGTACATCTTGCAGTAACACCAGAAGAACTCGGAATACGCTCGATAAATAGTGCACTACTGATTTCACCATAAGTTCCCGCATTGTTCACGGCACGGAAATATATATTATTACATTCAATGTCATTTGAATTCTTAACAGTCTTTACATTCGCTCCTAAATCGATCCAGCTCCACTGTTCTTGAGGTGTATTATTTTTATCAACATAGTATTGATAATGCTTGATACCACTTAAAGATTCAGATTCTTGAGAAATTATTATATCTGAGTTGTTATTACTCAATGCAATTGTTGGAGCAGTAGGCTTTCCACTATCGATTTTATCTACTGAAGTACTTGCTGTCGTCTTAGTATTGATTCCATCGCTAATCTCTGCCTGAATGGTTCCTGTTGTATTAAAGGATACAGTTGTCGTTGCGTTTTTTGTAGATGTCCAGTCTCCACCATTTATTTTATATTTATAAATAAAATTATTTTGTCCATCTTGATATTTAATTGTGACATCTTTAGAAACTTGCCAATCCGATGGAATCGTAATTTGTGGCGTTTCTAATTCTTTTGTCGATGCCGAAATCTCATTAGAAATCACTTCTAAACCATTACTGTTAGTACATTTTACTTTAATGTGATATTCTCCTGATTTTAAATTTTCTAATTTTTCAGTTTGTTCACCTGGAGCCCACTCTTGTTCGTTTACTTGATATTCGACATAGCGAATACTACTTTGGCTATCTTCACATCCCGATTGAACTACTAAATAATTAGTTCCATTTTCTTGAATAGTTGGGTTGGCAGTAGGTGGTGTGATATCCACTTCTCTATCCCCCAAACTAACTTGAGTATAACTTAACTTAAGTTGCAGTTTTACTTGTCCTTTAGGTATCGTAGTGCTATCTGGATCCCATCCTATTCTTACTTGAAATATCTTTTCGGCACCAGCCAGTAATAAATCTTGCTCACTTAAATTTTCTACTGTAAAAGTAAAATCAGATTCTTGTTGTAAGCCATCAATCTGGGTTAACTCTGCATCTAGATTTCCGTTATTCTTTACAGTAACATTATAAATAGCATAAGAGCCTGGTTTTTCCAAACTTACTTCAAATGATGCAGCTAGAGGATCATCTACACTGGTCGATTTGGTCTTAGCACCCTCTACTTTAGCCTCTGCTACATTACTAATAAAAACGTCAAAATTTCCAATAATTTGACTGGTTCCCGTAATATTTAATTTGGTTTGTAATACTGAATAGCCAATGGCCATACCCAAAAAAATTAGAATTAAAAGAAAAATTATAATCGTCTGTTTATGTTTTTTCATTTGACCACCTATTTTTTTATTATTATACAAAAAAATCACAGGGAACGTCAACATCATAAAAAAAGAGACTTAATGTCTCCTCAAAATATTATTTGTTGTAAGCATTTTTTCTAATGTTCATTACACACCATGGTTTAATTTTAGTTTTATCTTTTTTATAAACTTCATAGATAGCTAAAACTTCATGATTCTTATTGATAAATACAATCTTATCTTCATTATAACGATTCTCTAAGATTCTACCATTTGATATCTTATTAGCAATAAAATCATCTACTTCTACCATTTTAAAATCCTTTAAGACATCGTATAGAGAAATAATCTTATAGTTATCATTCTTAATACTTTCTAAAGTATTCGCGTCTTCCACTTTAAAACTACCTTGTCTAGTTCTTCTTAAATCACACATTGTAGCTTTGGTATTGAGCTTTTCGCCAATATCGCGAATTAAACTTCTTATATAACAACCCTTACTAACTACAACTCTAAATTTAAAAGTATCATCGCGTAACTCTAACAATTCTATTTCAAAGATTTCTACTTCTCTTTTGGGAAGTGAAACTTCAATACCACTTCTAGCGTATTCGTGAAGTCTTTTACCATTTACCTTTACTGAAGAATAGAGAGGTACTTCTTGAGCGTATTTACCAATGAATGATTTAAGGGTCTTATCTAACATATCAAAATCGAGATCAAACGACTTTTCCTCTAATGTTTGACCTGTAATATCCAACGTATCTGTTAAAATTCCTAATTTAGCAGTTGCTATATACTCTTTCGTTTCACTTATCAGAATATCGATTATCTTTAAAGCACGACCGACAGCTAAAACTAAAACCCCAGTCGCTATAGGATCAAGGGTTCCAGTATGCCCTATTTTCTTGGTATTTAATGCTCTTGATACCACGTTCACAACATCGCGACTAGTTAGATTTTTTTCTTTATCGACAACGATTATTCCGTCCACTACTCGTCACCAGCCTGACATTTAGGACAGTAGTAAGTTCCTCGTCCACCTACTTTTATCTTTACAATTTTACTATGGCACTTTTTACAAGTATTTCCTGCTTGTTCGTGAACGTATAAAGAGTTTTGAAATCTACCAGTAATTCCTTCATCAGAGGTATAACTTCTGATAGTAGTACCACCCTGAGCAATAGCTTCCTCTAAAGTCTTTCTAGTATACTTAATAATATTTTTACAGTCTTTATCACTCAATTTCTTCGCAGGTGTCAAAGGATTAATCTTACTCAAAAACAAGATCTCATCAGCATAGATATTTCCTATTCCCGTAATTATTGACTGATCTAAAATGACTGTTTTAATTGGTAGTGATTTCTTCTTATAAATGTTTTGTAAATACTCACTTGTAAGGTTTTTATCCCACGGTTCTAAACCTAATTCTTTCATAACTTTACTATCCATGAGCTTATCTTTTTCAATCAAATGCATTCTTCCAAATTTACGAGTATCTTGATAACGAAGTTCAGTATTATCACTAAACCTAAAAATGACATGTTCATGCTTATTGATTGGATAAGAACTATCTCTTAAAAAATATTTACCCTCCATGCGCAAATGCGATAACAGATAATAATCGTTTAGACAAAACATCAACCACTTACCTCGTCTTTTGATATCAATTATTTTCTGATGTCTCAACTTTTTTTCAAACTCTTCTTTGGAAGGATATTCTACGATATTGGGATAAATTACTCGAACACTACTTATCTCTTTGTTTAAAACTTTTCTTTTTAAAGTTTCTTTTACGGTTTCTACTTCTGGTAATTCTGGCATTTTTACTACTCCCTTCATTAGGTTCGATATGAATTGTTATGTATTTTACATTGGTATCTTTACCTAATAAATCTTCTTCTATTTCATCCATTATTTTATGTCCTTCACTAATAGTAATATCACCATCTACTCTTATGGTAATAATTGCTTTATAGTAGCTTCCAAACTTAAGAAGTTCCAAGGACTTTAACGATACTTCACTGTGACTTTTAATTATATCACTAACCATCTTTATTTTCTCTGGGTCATCTTCAATACTATCGATTAATAATGATAAATTTTCAAAAAGTAATGTTATTCCCGTTTTAATAACTATTAAACTTATGATGATAGAACCTACCATATCAGCGTATCTAAAAACAGGGATTTGTTCATAAAATACCGACAAAATCACAACGATCAATACTAAAACAGACGTAAGGACATCAGTTAACGATTCTTTCGATGAAGAAATCAATATATTACTATTTAATTCTTTACCTTTTATCAAAAGATAGTTTGATACCATAAATTTAATAATAATAGTAATAATTACAACGATACTGGTATAAAAATTAGGAATTTTATCACTTTTATCAAAGGCATTTACAAAGATGATACTACCGATAGTAATAATCGAGATACTGATGATTAAAGAGGCAATATACTCTATTTTACCATGACCATATGGATGCTCTTTATCTTCTTTTGCTTCTGCTAAATTAGATCCTACTATTCCGACAATATCAGTTACTAAATCACTAAAGGAATGGAATCCATCAGCCACTAACGATTTAGTATTTCCTATTATACCAAATATTATTTTAATGATCGAAAGAAAAGTATTGGCAATCAAACTAATGCCTATAACCCTAGTTGTTTTATTCATAATCTACTCCTTTTTATTTTGCGTCACACCAATCTTTACCAACGTTGACATCAACTAGTAAAGGGACATTTAATTTATATGTGTTTTCCATTATATCTACGACTAATTTTTTTACTTCATCTAGTTCATCTTTATAGACGTTAAATAACAACTCGTCGTGAACTTGAATAATCATTTTACTCTTTAGTTTTCGTTTATTTAACTCCTGATATATCTCAACCATCGCTTTTTTCAATATATCGGCACTACTACCTTGAACAGGGGTATTTAAGGCCATTCTTTCACCACTAGACCTAATCATATAATTCTTATTATTCAACTCTTCAATGATTCTTTTTCTGTTCATCAAAGTCTTAACATACCCTTTTTCATGCGCATCGTCGATTACATCTTGCATGTATTCTTTGATTCCAGTAAAAGTATTTAAGTAGTTATCCATGAACTTTTTAGCAGTTGCGATATCAACTTTTAAATCTTCACTAAGTCCAAAAGAACTCATTCCATAAAGGATACCAAAATTGACAGCTTTGGCCTGACGTCGTTCGTCACTAGTTACTTGTTCGATCGGTTTATGGAAAATGTCACTAGCGGTTTTAGCATGAATGTCTTTACCACTTTTAAAAGCTTCGATTAGATTGGTAGCGTTTGACATATGCGCAAAGATGCGTAGTTCGATCTGGGAATAATCACTCGACAATATTAGAGCGTTTTCTTCAGGGACAAAAGCTTTTCTTATTAGTTTGCTATACTCTGTACGAACTGGTATATTCTGAAGGTTTGGGTTTGATGATGAAAGTCTTCCAGTACGAGTCAATGTCTGATTGAAAGTTGTATGCACTTTTCCATCTTCCATCACCTCATTTTTTAAACTTATGACATAGACACTGTACAATTTAGAAATCATACGATGTTCTTCAATCAAATCAATTACCGGACTCAAATGTCTCACTTTATCTAAGACATCTTTACTAGTCGAATATCTTTTACCATTATATTTTTTAGGATAAGGAAGTTGCATTTTTTCAAAAAGCATTTCACCTAACTGAAGCGGAGAAGCAATATTGAACTCTTCTTTAGTTATTGCATAAATTTCTTTGCTAAGCTCATCTAGACGTTTAGTAAATTCTTCCCCCAGTTTCAAAAGATAATCAACATTTACTCTAATTCCCTCTTCTTCCATATCAGCTAAGACATAAGTAAGTGGCATTTCCAACTTATCAAAGAGATATAGAGCTTCCTCTTCTTTAAGTTTTTCATATAATTTATCTCTATTATCATAAATGAATTTAGCTTTTATCATAGCGTTTTTTGATAATACTTCAAGACTAGGCATTTTAAGTTTAGCAAGAGACCCAAACTCTTTTTCATAGAACTCGACATCTACTCCACAACTATTTATATAGTAAGCAATATCATCTTTAATCGTGTAATTTAATAGATAACAAGCAATCATCATATCAAAATCACAATTAGTTATCTCGAGATTTAAATTATTGAGAATTACTAATAATTTTTTTAAATCATAAGTCGATTTTTTATATTCAGAAGTTAAAATACTAGGATTGGTAAGCATAACGTCTTTAGGAATGTAATAAGCGTTCTTGCCATCATAAATAGTAAAAGCAATTACCGGATCTTTGTGGTAGTTATAACCAAATGTTTCAACATAAATCGCAAAATCACTATCGATTACTACTTCATCCATATTCTCAACTATTTTTATAGTCAATTCCGAACTTTTTTCTTTGTTACTTCGCATATCTTCTTCTCTAATATCAAGTTTCTTAATAAGAGAATAAAATTCCAATTCTTTTAAAAGGTCGATGTATTTTAAAGTATCAATACCACGATATTTTATTTTTTCAAAATCAGTATCAATCGGTACATCGCGATAGATAGTAACTAAATCGTAACTCTTATAGGCACTCTCTTTACCATCGATTAACTTTTCTTTTAGTTTACCCTTAATGCCATCGATATTTTGATAAACACCATCTAATGTCTTATATTTTTTCAAAAGACTAAGAGCTGTTTTTTCACCAATCCCTTTAACACCAGGAATGTTATCACTAGGATCCCCCATAAGAGCTTTTAAATCGATCATATTAATCGGATTGATACCATAAGTCTCAATAAATGTTTCCTCATTCATTCTGATGTTACCAACTTGTTTTAAAAGTTTTACATCTGTTTCGGAACTGATTAGTTGTAACAAATCTTTATCACTACTGATAATAGTAGAATCGAACTCATCATCTTGTTCAGCTTTTTTGACAAAGGTTCCAATTATATCATCTGCTTCATAATTATCGATTTCAAAATATTTAAACCCCATTGCTTCAACCAATTGTTTAGCAACTGGAAATTGTTGTTTTAACTCATCCGGTGTTTCACTTCTTCCCGCTTTATAATCAGCATATTTTTCATGGCGAAATGTCTTTCCCTTATCGAAAGCAATCATCGCATAAATTGGTTTTTCTTCTGCCAAAATTTTGTTTAACATATTAACTAAACCGTAAAGAGCATTAGTTGGAAAACCTTTACTATTTCGCATCACATTACCATTATATGCTGTAGCATAGTAACTTCTAAAAACTAAATTGTTACCATCTATTAAGATTAACTTCTTCATAAAATCACCTTTAATTATTATATCATTAAAAAATAAATAAAAAAACAGATACCTAGAAAATTAAGTATCTGTTTAGGTAATCTTGTCCTATGGCGTAGGGTTGGTTGGATTACTATTAGTATCGTTAACAAACTGTTGATTTATTATACGCTCAACTTCTACTACTTCTTGTTCTACTTTATTATCACGAGCTTTTTGGGTAACTTGTTGAACAACCTGTTGGACGTCATTTGGATTATTTAAGTCCTTACCATTTACTTCTTGATTAACTAATTGTCTAACGTCATCAACCGAAACATCTATTTGTTTTCCTAGTTCTTGATGTACCGTTTGAGTAATATCCTCAGCTGTTATATTATCACCAGAAGCCTGTTTAGCATGTAATTGACCTGTTGCATTGATTGCAACATTATTAATAGTAGCATCATCACTAAAGATATGTTGTTTAACAGTTTGTTCAATATCAGCTCGTGTTGGATTAGGCGGTAACATCTTGATAACATTTCCGACTAAATCAACTGTATTTTTAGTACCTGTATTATCAGCAATTTTTTTAACATTAGCTTGAAGTTCAAGAGTTTCTTTTCTTTCTTGGTCTTCTTTAGCTTTCTTAGCATCTGCAGCTCGCATTTGGTCAACCGTATCACCTTGTTTAGCGCCTTGTCTTGCATTGCTATATCCACCAGTCATAGCTGCACCGAAATTTCCAAGAGAGTAATTAAGAAGTCCCTTGGTCGATTGTTGAAGTCCAGCATTAAAGGCTCCTAACGGATTATTTTTAGAAACCGCGGTTGCAAATGCATCTTTAAGTGAAGTATTTTTATCTTTTAATGCCACCTCTTTACCAATTGAACCTATCTTACCACCAGCAGAAACGGCACCACCTACTACACCAGCACCGAATGCTACTGCTCCAAGTCCAACTCCTTTAGCAATATTCAAAGCTTTTCCAACTAATCCACCAACAACTTCGTTTTCTTTTAAATCGTAACCAAAAATATTGGAAATAACAGTTGGAAGTTCTTTTAAGAAAGCAAATAATGCTACAATAATTAGAGCTTTCAAGAAAGAATCATCAGTCGTAAGTAGTGATACAGGTTCACCACTAGCTTGTGGAACGCCATATCTTAAATAATATGCTATTAGAGCAATAAACCACAAAGTCATAACTCTAATGAAAATGATGAGATATGTAGAAATCGTCGTATTAAGCCATTTTTTCATCGTATCATCATTAGCAGGTGAAGTCATGTAATTGACAATGACAATCGGTGCCAATAATTGCATAAGCATCATCTTAAACGATCTAACGGCAACTTCCAAAGTGTACTTTAACATCATCGCCGCCATATAGATTAAGGCAGCGGTCGATACAACTGGTAAATAATCAAAAGCATAACCGCTTCCCGTATCTAAATTTATATTATTTATATAATCGGGATTAGAATAAGCTTCAGCCCTACTAAACTGACTATACGCTGCACCACCTTCTTGAATCGCAGGATTTAAATTCAAAAATCCTCTAAGAGTTAAATAAGCAATTTCTTTACCAATCTTACTCTTATTTCGCATCATATCCTTATAAGCATCACTCGGTAACATTATTCTAGCAATGACATCATCTTTTATAACCGCTGTTTGAAAACCAGTGGCAATGTTAAAGATAGTAGGAATTAATATAATTACGATAGATCCTAAAACAACTCGTTTTATAAGTTTACTTACACCAGTCTTTTCATCAGCAAACATTTCAGGATTTATCAAGTACTGAATGATAGTAATTGAAAGTTTAAAGAAGATAAAGATACCGATAATGATATACAGTCTACTCATTATATCATTGGTAATACTCGGTGTAATAATGGATCCTTCGACAAACTTAACAAAATATTGATATAGGGAATCGATTATTCTTACAAACATACAATCTAGAAAGAAACACAATTTTCTAACAACCCAAATGATAAAGTTATTTAACCAACCATTTAATAAGGCAATTAGACCAACTAACTGGATTGTTTGAAAAGCTATTTGCATTCCGACAAATATTGCACCCATATCTATATCACCTACTTTCTTTTTATTCTTTATAATTGTTCAAGAAAACAATCTACATTTTTAATATCCGTAACTCCGGCATTTTGTAGTAAAGTAATTATTATCTTTGTAAATAGAGGTAAGAAGAAGAAAACGATCATAACTACAAACCTGATAATAAAGGTAACTTTCTTTTTCTTTAACTCTTCTTCGACATCTCCAGATGTAACGACTTTGAATAAGTCTAAACCAGTTAGAGCAATAACTAAAACCGGTACTAATACTTGAAGAATACTTACAACAGTCTTCAATTGCTGAATAGTGTCATCACCAATTGTATCGCAGACGTTTTTATTATTATTTTGAACTTTTTCATCATCTCTTGAACCGATATAACTAAATTTATTACAACTTTTTCCATCATTTGCTGCCCTACAAGCACTAGCGCTAGTTGAGAAGGTGTATTTCTTTACTGGATATTCGTATTGAGTTGAAAATCCCGTTCCGTTGTCTTTAATAGCTCTAGGACTAGCATCGTTAAAATAGATAGCTTTTTCTGGACAACTATCCAAAACCTCTCCATCATAAGTAGAGGCTTGACCATTTACTTCAACAACAGTTACATTATCAAACAAGTAGATAGACGCTGCTGTTGATGAAGAAATCGTATTACTAGAAGGAAGTTCATAATCACATATTGGCACACTTTTTCTAGAATTTAAATACAAAGTTTCTTTTTGTAAATCAACTGTTTCTGTTTGATCCATTTCACCTGGTTTAAAGAATTGATACCAAGATTTGTGTGTCGATATCGATTCATTAGAAGAGGTTGCATAATAACGCATAAGCATATCCTCATCCTCATCAGTTCCTTCATAAACGTATAATTTATTTGGACAAGATCCATTAGATAATATCAATGATGGATTTCGTAACTGATTAGCTGTTGCATAAAAATCCGTTTGAGCTCCACCAGCACTGCTCGTCGTAGAAAGTGATTTGTTTTCCAAAAACACACTAGTTCTAGTAATCGTAACAGCAGCTCCATCACTATAGATACATTCAATGTCGTAATCGCCATCAGCCATACTTAATGATTGTGAAGTATTACGATTTTCATCTTCTGGGTCAACTGCTAAAACATTAATCGTACTAGAAAAAAATACCGCTATAAATAAAAATACAACTAACAATTCTCTACATATCTTTTTAAAGGCCATCTTACCACCATACTATTCTTCTATTCTAAATCTAATTATATCGCATAATAATGCTTTTAACAACAAAAAAAGTAAGTTTTACTCTTACTTTTCATAATCACAACTGCTACATTTTATAGTTCCCTTATGATCAACTAAAAGACTACCACATTCAGGGCAAACTTCACCAGTCGGTAAATCCCAAACAGCTACTTTACACTTAGGAAAGTTATTGCAACCATAGAAAATCTTACCTTTTTTCGTTTTTCTTTCGATGATATCGCCCTTACATTTTGGACATTTGCAAATAACTTTTTCTTGTTTCTCTTCTTTTTTGATATATTTACAAGTTGGATAATTGCTACATGCTACAAACTCACCATATTTACCTTTTCTATACACTAGTGGACTACCACATTCAGGACAAATTTCCCCTGTTTCTTCAGCAGCTTTCTTTTCCATGTTCTTAAAAGCATTTTGAATCAATGGATCAAATTCAGTCCAAAAATCAGTTAAAAGTTTAAGTTCTTTTTCATCGCCATCAGCTACTTTATCCAAATCACTTTCCATATTAGCGGTATATTCAACATTGATGATATTAGAGAAAAATTCTTGTAGTTTATCAGTTGTCTCAAAACCGATCTCGGTCGGCTTAAACTTCTTATCGTCTAAAACGACATAATTTCGCTCTTTTATCGTATCGATTATTTTAGCATATGTCGAAGGTCGACCAATACCCAACTCTTCCATTTCTTTGATCAATTTTGCTTCGGTGTATCTAGAAGGTGGCGATGTGAAGTGTTGTTCTTTTTCGATATCTTTACTAGTTAAAATTTGATTTTGTTCAAGTTCCGGTAATATCTTATCTTCACTTGATTCGTATTCTTTATACACTTTTAAGTATCCATCAAATACTAATGTCTGACCAGTAGTTTTAAATTTATAATCGTTATTATCGAGAATTACTGTTGTCGCATTTACTTTGGCATCAGCCATAATTGAAGCAAGACTTCTAGCATAAATCATAGAATACAACTTCAATTCATCTTTGCTCAAATATTTTTCAAGTGATTTTGGAGTTCGTAAAATACTAGTTGGTCTAATTGCTTCGTGGGCATCTTGAACATTTTCTTTTTTCTTACTAAGTTTTATATATCCTTGATATTCTTTACCATAATTCTTTTCAATATATTGATAAGTACTAGCGACAAACTCATCGGAAAGTCTAGTGGAATCCGTTCTCATATAAGTGATCAAACCGACGGTCTCAGTACCAATATCCATACCTTCGTATAACTTTTGAGCAATGCTCATCGTCTTACGCGCAGGAAAACCTAATTTATTAGAGGCATCTTGTTGAAGAGTACTAGTAATATAAGGAGGTCTTGCTCTCTTATTCTTTAATTTTTGTTCGATACTCTCAACTTTAAATTCTTGTGATAAACTATCTAATATTTTGTCAGCTTCTTCTTCCGTATGAATCTCGATGTCATCACTTTTGTATTTAAAAAGTCTAGATTCCATATCTTTAAAGATAGCGGTAATCGTCCAATACTCAACCGGGACAAACGCTTCAATTTCTCTTTCACGATCGACGATCAACTTAAGAGCAACACTCTGTACACGTCCAGCACTTTTTCCACCAGTTTTACTCTGCATCAATTTACTAAGACGAAATCCGATAATTCTATCGAGAATTCTTCTAGCTTCTTGAGAATGAACTAAGTTCTCATCGATTTTTCGCGTATGATTAAAAGCGTCGATAACTGTATTTTTAGTTATTTCGTGAAAGACTACTCTTTCATAATCTTTATCGTCTATGCCAAGCTCATCTTTTAAATGCCAAGAGATTGCTTCTCCCTCACGGTCGGGGTCAGTTGCTAGATATATTTTTTCATGACTATCTACTTCTTTCTGTAAATCTTTAATTAATTTCTTTTTACCATCAACCGCAACATAGTTAGGCTTAAATCCATTCTCGACATCTACTCCTAAACCATATTTACCAGTTGTCGCTAAATCTCTTATATGTCCCTTAGATGAGATTACTTTATAATCTTTACCTAAATACTTCTCAATCGTTTTACTTTTACTTGGTGACTCTACAATTACTAAATTTTTAGCCATCTAATCACGTCCTTACTAAATACTTATACTAAAATTATTAAAAGTTTGTCAACCTTTTAACAAACTTCTTACCTCTATATATTATTATACTTTACAAGTTTTTTTACTCAAAAAAAGAAATAATTTCCTTATTTCTTTTTAACTATTAGATATTTAAAATACGACTTACTAAATTTTCAGGATTTTTAACTAGTTCCTTACTGGTCGTTTTTTTAGTGTTCTTCTTACGCATATGTAAATCTTTTTCTAATACTTTACTAATATTTAGTGGAAGATCTTTTAAATACTCATCTATTTCTTCCTGAGTTAAGTAAGGAATCGGTTTGGTCAAATCGTCATAACTGTATATTCCTTCTCCAAAATCTAATAAGCGAATATCTTTACTACTATTCTTTATGAAAGAACGGCATAAAAACTTGCCACTCGATCTTACAGTATAATCGATTAAATCTCCCATAACCCTCTCCATTTCTATTTCATCATGAAAATACCTATCACTAACACCAAATGGAAAAAGTATTTCTTGATTTTTTAGTTCAAATATACTTTTGTCAGTAGTTTTTACATCACTTTTAGCTTTTAGTTTTCGCTGTTCCAATCCATTCTCATCATAAACGTTCTCTTCTAAAGTGGATACAATAGCGTTTTTACCAATCGTTGGGATGGTTTGAACATAACCAGTTACCTTGTAACTTACTATATTTTGCACATCTGATTGGACTATTTGTCTCATGTATTTCTTATATCTCATATCAGAAGATATGTATTCATCAGTTCTCGTATATTGACCACTAGTAGTACTTATAGTTATAAGGCGATCGTCATCGACGATGGCGATGGCATTATTTAAAACGTCAAAGTTTAGCTTTTTACCAATTAAATCACTTACGATAAATTCTAAAGCTGGACTAGTAATAACTCTTTTATCAATTCCAATTATTTCTAAGGCATCGCGAATAGTTTTTAAGTTGTTTACATCAATTTTGTTCATAGTTATCCTCCTATTTTTTAGTAACCTCCAATAGATAAAAAAACAAGGTGTACACCTTATTTTATTTCTGTTATTTCTATTTTATATACTCCGTTAGGACTTTCGACATCGACGATGTCTCCGACTTTTTTATTAAGTAAAGCTTTAGCAATTGGACTTTCGTTAGAAATTTTACTTTCAAACGGGTCAGCTTCTTGGCTTCCAACAATCTTATATTCATCAGTTTCATCATCATCTTCATCGACATAACGGATAGCAACAGTTGATCCTAATTCTACTTTATCGGTGGATTTCTTCTCTATTATTTGGACATTTTCTAACATTTTTTCTATTTTTTTAATACGTCCTTCAATCTCTGCTTGATCATTTTTAGCTGCGTCATAATCGGCATTCTCACTCAAATCACCTAGAGCACGTGCTTCTTTTATAGCAATAATATTTTCGGGACGTTTAACATTAATCAATTCATCCAATTCTTTTTTTAGTTCTGCTAATCCCTCTTGTGTTAAATAAGTTTTTTTATCTTTCATTTTTACGCACCTCTAAATAATAAATTTCTTACTAATGATACTACAAACTTTAAAATTTGTCAATCTATTTTACTTCTTCTAATAATTTTTTATATTCCATCAGAAAGTAGTCATCAGTCATTCCTGCTAGATAATCTATGACTATTCTTTTATAATTATTACTATTTAAATACTTTTGATCCATAGTACTAGTATATATTTTGATAATACTACTCTCTTCATTATCAGTTTCTAGATCATTTAAATATTTTTTATATAACATATTAAACCCATCGCGATAATATGTTATTTTTTCTTCATCATAGGCTTTATTATAGATATTTTGATAGTTGAACTCTTTAAGTTTAAACATGGCTTTGAACACTTCATCACTCATTTTGATATATGGCTTACCATAACTATTTTTTACGATATCATCAATTATATTAGTGATTATTTTAGAATTATCATCACCTAGAATTTGAACGACATCTTTTGGTAAATCACTTCTCTTAAGAATTCCAATCATGATGGCGTCTTCGATATCACGACCGAGATAAGCAATAATATCACTTATTCTTACGACACAACCCTCTAATGTCATCGGACGATACTTTTTAGCTTTTTCGGCATCGTAATAGCTAGTCTCGTATTCTAGAAAAAATTCTTCTTTTGTCTTGGGTTGAGGTTTATAAATATTTTCTAGTATCTCACCGTTGTGGCACATAATGGCATCTAAAACTTGTAATGAGACATTTTTACCACGACCATCATTGTCGAGAACGAGAAAATTTCTCACACTCTGTATGTTATGCATAAAGTTTTGATTTAGTTCACGTTTCGATATCTCATCTAAAAATTTTTCACCCAAATGCCCTAAAGGAGCATGACCTATATCGTGGCCTAAACTAGCAGCCTCAACTAAATCTTCATTTAAGTTTAACATGCGAGCAATAGTCCTAGCAATTTTACTGACAAACTGAACGTGAATCATACGCTTTGATATATGATCGTTATTGAGGTAGGAAAAAACCTGAGTTTTATCGATATAACGCGAATAAGCCAGACTGTATATAATTCGATCGACATCGCGAAAGAATGGTGGCCTGTTATCGGTATCTTCTTCTCTAAGCCTTATAACTGATGTACTTTTACAAGCATATGGACTTAAATTTTCTTCCCTTTTTAAAAGATTTCTCTTTATTTCTTCTTCCATTTTACTTCCTCCTAATCAATCTTTTTTCTAAGCATTGAATATGGGCTCAATTCAATTGGTAAGTCTACTTCAACTTTAATTATTTCTTCAGGGTGTCTAGCTGTATCAATCTCACAATCTAACTCGTTATACATCTTTTCTACCGTAAACTGATAGACATCGCCACTTGTGGTAAACAGTTCTACTTCGTCACCAACTTTAAAATAATTTCTTTCAATTAGAGTTAATATCTTTTTATCTTTATCGTAAGAAGTAGCAAGAGCTAGATAATCTTGATTGGACAACTCCTGTCTTCCCGTATAATACTGATCAGTTTCATCAGCCTTTTTCACAAGATAATGACTACTAGTTTCGCGATTAGCAACACGAGCTAGAACTTTTTGTTCGTGCTCTAACATGTCATCATCTAAAGAATTATCGTAAATAGCATCGATTATTTTACGGTAACTTCCCACTACAGTAGCAAGATAGTAAAGAGAGCGCATTCGCCCTTCAATTTTTAGTGATCGCACATTGATATCTATTAAATCTTTAATGTATTTAGCAAGATTCAAATCTTTAGTTGCCATTGTAAATTTATCCTTTTTTCCACCATCGATATCAAAAGCAAAACGACATACTTGACTACAACCACCACGATTGGAATCGCGATTAGTAAAATAGTTAGATAAGACACAACGGCCACTGTAAAAGGTACACATTGCCCCGTGAATAAATACTTCGATATCCAAATTAATATCATCGATTATCTCTTTCATTTCTTTGATAGACACTTCACGAGCTAAAACGACACGATCTACTCTTTCGTCTTTAAAATATTTAACACTAAGGGTATTAGTTGTAGAATTTTGGGTACTCAAATGGACTTCAACATCATAATTATCTTTTATGTGACTGATGATAAAGGGATCACTTACAATAAAAGCATCAATTCCCGCATCGACCACTTCTTTAATATATTTATCAACTCCATCAATATCTTCGTTGTGAAAGACAATATTTAGAGTGAGATAAACTTTTTTATTCAACTTGTGAGCAAACAGACAGGCTTCTTTAATTTCTTCAATACTAAAATTATTGGCATTCGCTCTTAAACTATAATCTTTACCGCCGATATAAACGGCATCAGCCCCATATAAAAGAGTTACTTTTAAACGTTCTAAATCTCCAGCAGGAGATAATAATTCTATTTTTTTATTTCTCATCTTTCTTCACCTTAAATATCGTTTTCTTAAATAAAAAGCCTGTGTAATCACCTATTAAAGAAGTTAACTGCTCTTCTCGATCTAAACCGTTCATAACATCATTTACCATACTTATCAGTTTTTCTTTATCTTCCAAGTTAAATAAATTTATAACCGCATAGTCAATATTACTATCCGTTAGAAGTTTTACACCATTTAAAATTTTACCGTAGAGAATACTAGTACCAGTTTCATCTTCTTTTATCAAATACTCTTCTTTTTCCTTAATCGTATGCATCTTGCCATCGAAAGGAATTTGTTCGTTTTTAAAATAATTCGTTAAAAGACTTCTTCTCGTATGCGACATAATGGGATAACCAAAAGCTAAAGCAAAAGTTTTAGTCTTTGCCTTAGAACATATCTCATTAATTTCATCAAGAGTTATTTCACTAGCTAAAAAGGCGTATTTAACTCCGTTTTGATAATAGTAATTACAAGTATTGTAATTGGTTACTAGATGGGTTTGATTCCAAACTAAATCGAGTTTTAAATGCAATTTTTTCTTTAGATAAAGGACTGCTAAATCGTAGAACAAAACACCATTTACCCCTATTTCATCTAACGATTTCAAGCTTTTCTCTAAATATTCTAACTCATCGTTAAATATATTCTTATTTATTGCGACAAAACATTCTTTATCGGGATATTTATCTTTTAATTTCTTTATTTCTTCAGAAGAAAGTTCCAAACAATAATTAGTCGATAATTTATCTAATCCAACGATATAAGCATCATATTTTTGTAATTCTAAGTCTTCAAGTTTCTCTGGAATTATAACTAACTTCATATATACCTCCAAACTTTTATTAGTGTATTATAACACATTAGAAAAAAATAGGAAGATTTCTCTTCCTGTTTATCTCTTTTTAGTAACTGCTATACCATCACCAATTTCAAATATTTCTGTCTCATATCTAGGATTTTCTTTTAAAAAAGTATGGTATGCTTTTATCTTTTTAACTAAACCGCGAAGGTTACGATTTTTTATTTCGTGCTCTTCTTTTAGAACATATCCGTGAAAATACATATTATCTGTAATGATATGGCCATCTTCATTTAAGTTCTTTTCAAAATGATTGAAAAAATTGATATTTTGACCTTTCGCAGCATCGATAAATATTAAGTCGAACTTCTCTTCGAGATTAACTTCTAAAGCATCTTTAAATAAAAGAGTAATGCGATCTTCTAGTTCAAATTCTTTAACATTCTTGACAGCCTCTAAATATCTCTCTTCATCGCGTTCGATACTTACTATTTTAAGATTGGGATTACTAAGCGCCATCATAATAGCTGAGTAACCAATAGCAGTACCTATCTCCAAAACGGTTTCCGGCTTGTATTTTATCACAAAAGTAGTTAAGAAATCAATTCCTTGATCAACCATAATAGGAACATTATTATCTTTAGCATATTCCTTTAATTTTCTTATTTTTTGATGTATATTTACCACGTTATCCAATCTCCTTTAGCTTTGATCTCAGCTATTTTTTGTTGATGTTCACTATAAGTATTGCTGAAATATACCTTTCTATTCTTATCGGCTACAAAATAAAGATATGTACTTTTAGCAGGAGCAATCGCTGCTTCAATACTCATTTTTGATGGAGCTGAGACAGGTCCAACTGGAAGACGTCCTTCCATACCACTTGCTCTTGTATTATAAGCATTCTTCATATCTAGTTCCGCTTTGGTCAAATCTCTTTCACTTTGATCAACTTTAGCTCCATAATAAGTAGTTACGTCGCTTCCCAAACTCATCTTACGATTTAGACGATTGTAGAATACTCCTGAAATTCCTTTACGATCTTCACTAGTTACTCCTTCAAGTTCAATGATCGATGCCAGTGTTAAAATCTGATGCGTAGTATAACCACTGCTTTCAATCGCCTTTCGATAAGGAGTTAAAATGCGATCTGTCTGACGAAGCATCTTCGCAAAGATATCCTCAACCGTTACATCTTTATTGTCGAAATGGTAAGTATCAGGGAACAAATATCCCTCTAACTTATAATAGATATCTTTGTTCTTAACCTCTTCAGTTATAAACCAATATTTCTTAATAAGTGTATTCAAATAGACTTCATCGTTCATCTTCTTCAATACATCTTCATATTTATTATTAGTATTCTGACTGATTAGAGTAGCTACTTTTCTTGCATTTATTCCCTCTTTAAAAGTTATCCTAACTTCATCGGGATTATAATTGTTACCCTCAGTTAACATATCGATTATCTCTTCAAAAGTCATACTTTTCTTCATTTGATAAGTAGTTGCTTTTAAAGGATCGACATTGAACAAACGCAAGTAGATTAAGAAAAACTTCTCACTCTTAATCAAGCCCTGTTCTTTAAGTGTTTTAGCAATATCTCGACTACTTGAAGATGGTTCGATGACTACTTCAATCTCTTTGTCATCATCTTTATCAACTGGTGCCATATTGTATTTATAAGCAATGCCTAAAAATAAAAATAGAGCCAGAAGCATGCCGAATAAAAATATTGCTACGTTACGAAAAATCTTCATAAGCACTCCAACAAATAACGAGCTTATTGCTCGTTACTTTCTTCAGGATTAACTTTTTTTCTAATTTCTTCTTGAAGAGTATTTAGAATTGTCTCAATAATTTTCCATTCTTGTTCTGTTTCAATCGGATCTAGTTTAGGATTTTCTTGTTTTGGATCATAGATTGATGCAAAAACTTGAATATTTCCTTCTTCATCCTTAGTATTATCAGTATATACGATATAACTCTTATTCGTTTCATCTGAATCGAATGTAAATAATATATCACAAACTATTTCTTTTCCCTCTTCATTAATTACTTTAAAAGTATTGTTCTCTAACATTTTTTATTCTCCTTTATTCTTATCTAAATATGATTGCAAAATGATACTGGCAGCTACACTATCAATTACTTTTTTACGTTTCTTTCTTGAGGTATCATTAGAAATTAGCATTTTTTCAGCTTCCAATGTCGTAAGACGTTCATCCATCAATTCGACTTCGACATTTAGATTTTTTTCTAACATCTCTTTAAACTTATAAGAAAGCTCTCCCTTCGGTCCAATAGTATTGTTCATGTTTTTAGGTAACCCTAAAATTATCTTGGAAACATCATACTGTTCTACTAGAGAAGCAACTTCTTTTACTAGACTGTTGTAATCTTCATCGTGTCTTATCACTTTTAAAGATGATGCAATCAAACCCGTTTGGTCACTGATGGCAACTCCTAGTGTTTTACTTCCTAAATCTAAACCTAGATAACGCATTAATTTTTATCCATGTAGTCTCTTAATAAAACTTCAACAATTTTATTTCTCTCGACTGCTCTTATCTTTTTACGAGCATCTTTGTGAGATGAAATATAACCAGGATCTCCACTCATTATATAACCAATCAATTGATTAATCGGATTATAACCCCTCTCCTCTAAAATGTCATACACTTCTTTTAGAGTCGCTTTAATAAGTTCATCTTGAAATTCTTCAACATTGTAAACTGTAGTAGTACTATCTTTCACTTAACCACCTCAATATCATTAACAAGTTTATTTTAACACTATTTTTATTTGTTTTCAACTTATAAGATTATCACTAGCTAGAAATGTCTAGTTAACATCATAAAAGTGAAAAACGCCAATATGATAACACTTATTATTAGACCATTAATTCTTTCAGTAACATCACTTTTATATTTAACCCCTAGACCCATAGTGACAAAAAGGCCTCCGATTAGTCCACCGATATGGGCATAGTTATCAATGCCACTACCTAAAAAGCCAATTAGTAAGTTTATTAAAATAAGGGGAATTATCTGACTGCGCAAAACGCCACCAAGATAGACGCGATAATGATATCCAAAGTATAAAAGACAA
>CANRCI010000014.1 GCA_947629075.1 uncultured Bacilli bacterium
TACACAAGTTGCTGGTATGCGTGGTATCATGGCTAAACCAGATGGTACTCCAGTAGAAATTCCTATTACATCAAACTTCAGAGAGGGATTATCAGTTGCTGAGTTCTTCTTATCAACTCACGGTGCTCGTAAAGGTTCTGCCGATACAGCGCTTAAGACGGCTGATTCTGGTTACTTGACTCGTCGTCTAGTAGACGTAAGCCAAAATATCATTGTCAGAGAAGAAGATTGTGGTACTGAAAACGGTGTTGTCGTTCGTGAATTCGTCAATGACAAAACTGGTGAAATTATTGAAAGTTTATATGATCGTATTGTTGGTCGTTATGCTAATAAAAAGATTATCAATCCGGAAACTAAAGCTGTTATCTGCGAAAAATTAGATTTAATTACTGAATCTATTGCTGAGAAGATAGTTGCAGCTGGTATTAAAGAGGTTGAAATCAGAACAATTCTTACTTGTAATACCGTTAATGGTGTATGTAAGAAATGTTACGGACGTAACCTTGCTACTGGTAACTTAGTTGAAGTTGGAGAAGCAGTTGGTACGATGGCTGCGCAAGCTATTGGTGAACCTGGTACCCAACTTACAATGCGTACATTCCACAATGGTGGTGTTGCTAGTGGAGAAGATATCACTCAAGGTCTTCCACGTATTCAAGAGTTGTTTGAAGCTCGTATTCCAAAAGGAAAAGCAACAATTGCTGAAATACCTGGTAAGGTTAGCGATATCGAAGAAGATCATGGTAAATTTAGAATTACCGTTAAAAATAAACTTGAATCTAAAGAACACGTTTCAAATTATGGTGTTAAACTAAGAGTTAGTGTTGGTGATGAAGTAGAAGCTGGAGATAAACTTACTGAAGGTGCTATTAGCCCTAAAGAGTTACTAGCGGTAACTGATCCACTTACAACTCAAGAGTACATCTTGAAAGAAGTTCAAAGCGTATATCGTGGTCAAGGTGTTGACATTTCTGATAAACACATCGAGATTATCGCAAGACGTATGATCTCTAAGATGAGAATCATCGACAGTGGTGATACATTATTCTTACCTGGATCGCTAGTTAACTTTAGAGAGTTTACTGATGGTAATAAAGAAGTTATCATTAAAGGTCAAAAACCAGCTACTGGTCAACCAGTACTTCTTGGTATCACTAAAGCATCACTTGAAACTGATTCATTCCTTGCAGCAGCTTCATTCCAAGAGACAACGAGAATTCTTACTGATGCTGCTATCAGAGGTAGTGTTGATACATTACAAGGACTTAAAGAGAACGTAATTATTGGTAAACTTATTCCAGCTGGTACTGGAGTTAGGGCATATCGTAATGTCGATTACGATTTGGCTAACAAGTTTACTGATGAAGAACCTATTGATAAGTTAGAAGATGCATTAATGGATTAAAAGAACTAAAATTTTAGTTCTTTTTCTTTGCTTGATACTTTTAAAAATATATAGTAGAATTATTTTGTGGTGATTTTATGAAATTAAATGAAGAAGGTTGGGGACTAGGAGTATTCGTTATCTGTTTGTCAGTGTTCTTTGTTGCTATAATCGTTGTTGCACTGCTTACTAATAAAGTAAATTTATCGGCTAGACCAGGTGAGGACAATAACGAAGTAGAGCCAAATGAAGCTATTAGTGAAGCTCAAAAATATTCTAGCTATGAAACCGCGATTAAAAGTAGTGCTCAAGGATATAAAAATGAAAATTATCCGGATATTAAAGATGGTGATTTATTCTATGTCAATATTGATAGTTTATCTTTGGGGGATGAAATAAAAAACGATTGTGATGGTTATGCTAAAATTGGTATGATAAATGGTACTGATTACTATGAAGCTTATATAAAGTGTAGTAAGTATACTACTGCAGGCTATGATGAGGAACAATTAAAAAGTCTAGGTTAAACCTAGGCTTTTATTTTGTATTATTAATTTTTTCTTCTTCTTCTTGTTTTATTTCTGTTTGATCTTCTAAATATTTTCCACTTTGAATGTATAAATTAAATGCTTGTTTAAATAGTGGTGATGCCTGACTTAAAATATTTTTTTGTTCTGCTTGGGATAAATGAGTAGTTTTTTCTTTTAAGATGTTAAACAATTTTTTAGTTGATTCCCTGTAAGTAAAGATATCTTTATCTCTAACGCTATTATTAAGTTTTGTCAATTCCTCTTTTATTTTTTTATCTTCATCGTTAGTTACTTCTATTTCGTCAACATCAGTGCTTTCTAACAAAGTTATCTCACTTACCTTATTGTCAAAAGTCATCTGTTTAACTATATCTCTATTTCGTAATTCTATTCCTTCGGTGTAGGCATTGTCTAACTCTTTTCCCATCTGTTCCATAAATCCTTGTTTATAAGAACTGATCAAGACATCTTTAAAACCTGTTCCATATTTTTTAGTAAGTTCATCTTTAACAGATTGGGGGAAGGTATCAATTTTATTAGCTATATTTTTTTCATAACGACTGTATATTTCTTGAATGGCTTTGTCATCGACGGTTATCTTTTCGCGATTAGCTCTACTTATAGCTTTAGCTTTTTGATATAGTGATAAGTTAGAAGTATCGATCTTTTTTCCATCGTAATCTAGAGTTACCACTTTAGAAAATAAATCATAGACGTGTTCATCTGCATTTTCGTTCTCTTCTTCTCTTTTTTCTTCGGAATGAGCTTCATCCTTGGCATCCTTTTTGGCTTCTTCGATTACTTCGTTTAAAATCTCTTCGGCATCTTTTTCAATCTCTGTTTTAGCGTCGACTTCTCCAACTTTAAAACAAGTAATTCCCAGTTCTAATAACATATCGTCAAGTTCTTTATACAAATCCATTAATTCTGGATCGTAGAGAGGTCTTTTGTAGAAATCCAATGCATTACTTTGAATTCGCTCTACCGCTTCATCGATGGCTTCAATTACTGTTTCATCGGTTTCCTTTCTCCTGGCGTTTTTTAAAGAGGCAATAAATTTGCCGATTACTTCTGGTGTTTTTTGCTCTATTTCTTTGATTTGTTCAATATCGTGATCCATAAAGTTCACCTCACTTTATCTTTATAAAAACATTTTATCATAAAAAGAATATTATTCGTTATTTTTATTGAAATTTTACATAAAATATTGTTGACAAGGTTAATAGCTAAGTGTTATATTATGTATGCTGATTAATTTTAGGTTTTGCTTTGGGCAAAACTTATATTTAAGATGAAATATGATACACCTGGATATGTGTAAAGAAAGGAGACTTATTTTATATGACTACAATTAACCAATTAGTAAGAAAAGGTAGAGGAAGTAAAGTTAGAAAACCCAAATCACCTGCTTTAAGAGTTGGTCTTAATAGTGTTAGAAAGAAACAGACAGATGTAACTTCACCTCAAAAACGTGGTGTTTGTACTCGTGTTGGAACAATGACACCTAAAAAGCCAAACTCTGCACTTCGTAAATACGCTCGTGTTCGTTTAAGTAATGGTATGGAAGTAACTTGTTATATTCCTGGTATTGGACATAACTTACAAGAGCACAGTGTTGTATTAATTCGTGGTGGACGTGTTAAAGACTTAATCGGTGTACGTTATCACATCGTACGTGGTACTTTAGACACTGCTGGTGTTAAAGATAGAAAACAAGGTCGTAGTAAATACGGTGCTAAAAAACCAAAGAACTAAGATAATAACTGAAGGGAGGAAATAAAAATGCGTAAAAGACGTGCAGTTAAAAGAGATGTATTACCTGATCCAATATATAAATCAAAAGTAATTACAAAACTTATCAATACTATCATGTTGGATGGTAAAAAAGGTACAGCTCAAACAATTTTATATGAAGCTTTAGCTAAAGTTAAAGAGAGAACTGGTCAAGATGAACTTGAAGTTTTCAACAAAGCTTTAGAAAATATTAAACCGCAATTGGAAGTTAAGTCTCGTAGAGTTGGTGGATCTAACTACCAAGTACCAATTGAGGTTAGCCCAGCTAGAAGTCAAGCGTTAGGATTACGTTGGTTAGTACAATATTCTAGACAAAGAGGCGGAAAAGGTATGGCTGAAAATTTGGCCAATGAAATTATTGATGCATCAAATGGTACAGGTGGTGCAGTTAAAAAACGTGAAGATACCCACAGAATGGCAGAAGCTAATAAAGCATTTGCTCATTATCGTTGGTAGGAAAGGGAATAGAATATGGCGCGTGGAACATCGTTATTAAAAACTAGAAATATCGGAATAATGGCGCACATCGATGCAGGTAAAACAACTTGTACTGAACGTATATTATTCCACACTGGTCGTATCCATAAAATTGGTGAAACTCATGATGGTGAGAGCCAAATGGACTGGATGGAACAGGAACAAGAACGTGGTATAACTATTACTTCCGCTGCTACTACAGCCTTCTGGAAAGGATATCGTTTTAACATTATCGATACTCCAGGGCACGTAGATTTTACAGTTGAAGTTAGTCGTAGCTTAAGAGTTCTTGATGGTGCAGTTGCACTTATTGATGCTCAAGCTGGTGTTGAACCTCAAACTGAGACAGTTTGGAGACAAGCTACTGAGTTTAAAGTACCTAGACTTATCTTCGCTAATAAGATGGATAAGATGGGGGCCGACTTCGTTTATTCATTAGGAACTATTGATTCAAGACTTGGTGTTAATGCTAAACCAATTGAATGGCCAATAGGAGCAGAAAGTGAATTTAGAGGAGTCGTAGATTTAGTTACAATGAAAGCTTACGAATATGATGGTAAGCAAGAAGAGGAAGCTAAGGAAATTGAAATTCCAGCTGACTTAAAAGATATCGTTGCTGAGAAACGTAACGACTTAATTGAGACCGTTGCAGTATACGATGACGAATTAATGGAGAAGTATCTTGAGGGTGAAGAGATCCCTGTTGATCTACTTAAAAAAGCAATCCGTAAAGGAACTCTTGATGTTGACTTCTTCCCAGTAATGTGTGGTACTGCTTTAGGAAATATGGGTATTAAACCACTTCTTGATGCAGTTGTAGATTATCTACCATCACCACTTGATATTGAATCTATCGTTGGTGTTAATCCAAAAACTGATAAAGAAGAAGTTAGACACCCAAGTGATGATGAACCATTTAGTTCATTAGCATTTAAAGTAATGACTGACCCATTTGTTGGTAGACTTACATTCTTCAGAGTTTATTCTGGTAAACTTACAAGTGGTTCTTATGTACTTAACTCTACTAAAGATGTTAAAGAAAGAATTGGTCGTATCTTACAAATGCATGCTAATACGAGAACTGAAATTTCTGAAGTTTATACTGGTGACATAGCTGCAGCAGTAGGACTTAAGAATACGACAACTGGTGATACCCTTTGTGATGAAAAGAAACCTGTTATTCTTGAACAAATGGAATTCCCAGAACCAGTTATTCAATTAGCTGTTGAGCCAAAAACAAAGGCTGACCAAGAGAAGATGGGAATTGCTCTTCAAAAATTAGCTGAAGAAGATCCAACATTCAGAGTAACTACTGATCATGAAACTGGACAGACTGTTATTGCTGGTATGGGTGAGTTACACCTAGATGTATTAGTAGATCGTATGAAGAGAGAATTTTCAGTTGAAGCTAATATCGGTAAACCACAGGTTGCTTATCGTGAGACATTAAAAGCTAGTGGTGACTGTGAAGGTAAATATATTAAACAATCTGGTGGTCGTGGACAATACGGTCACGTATGGATTAAATTTGAACCAAATCCAGATAAAGGATATGAGTTCGTCGATGCTATCGTTGGTGGTGTAGTTCCTCGTGAATATATACCAGTTACTGATAAAGGATTACAAGAAGCTATGGCTAGTGGAATTCTTGCAGGATATCCAATGATTGATGTTAAAGCAACATTATTTGATGGTTCTTACCACGATGTTGACTCTAGTGAAATGGCATTTAAAATTGCTGCTAGTATGGCTTTAAAAGAAGCTAAGAATAAATGTCAACCAGTATTACTTGAACCAATTATGAAAGTTGATGTAACTACTCCAGATGAGTATTTTGGTAATGTAATGGGTGATATAACTAGTAGACGTGGACGTCCATTAGGACAAGAATCAAGAGGAAATGCTGTTCAATTATCTGCAATGGTACCTCTTGCTGAAATGTTCGGTTATGCTACTTCTTTGAGAAGTAACACGCAAGGACGTGGAAACTTCGTAATGGTATTTGATCACTATGAAGAAGTTCCAAAGAATATCGCTGAAGAAATAATTAAAAAGAGCGGTAATTAAAATTAATAACAAGGGATTTTCCCTTGATTATTATAGAAAAATAGTTGATAAATTATCAATTATTAGATAAAATAAAGTAGTAATAAAAAAAGGAGGAAAATTTAAAATGGCAAAAGAAAAATTTGACCGATCAAAAACACATGTTAATATTGGTACAATTGGACACGTTGACCATGGTAAAACAACTTTAACAGCTGCTATTACAAAACGTCAAGCTGAAAAGTTTGGTGGACAATTTGTTGATTATGCTAATATCGATAACGCAAAAGAAGAAAGAGAACGTGGAATTACAATCAATACTTCACACGTTGAGTATCAAACTGAAACTCGTCACTATGCACACGTTGACTGCCCAGGACACGCTGACTATGTTAAAAACATGATTACTGGTGCTGCTCAAATGGATGGAGCTATCCTAGTTATTGCTGCAAGTGATGGACCTATGGCACAAACTCGTGAACATATCCTTCTATCTCGCCAAGTTGGTGTACCTAGAATGGTTGTATTCATGAACAAATGTGACCAAGTTGATGACCCTGAGTTATTAGACTTAGTAGAAATGGAAATTCGTTCTCTATTGAATGAATATGGATACGAAGGAGATGAAACTCCAATTATCCGTGGTTCTGCATTAAAAGCTCTTGAGGGAGATCCTGAATCTATCAAAGCTATCGATGAATTAATGGATGCTGTTGATACATGGATTCAAACTCCAGAACGTGATAATGACAAACCATTCTTAATGAGCATTGAAGATGTATTTACTATCACTGGACGTGGAACTGTTGTTACAGGACGTGTTGAAAGAGGTAGATTAAATCTTAATGACACAGTTGAAATCGTTGGTATCAGACCTACTCAATCAACTGTTGTAACTGGAATTGAAATGTTCCGTAAATCTTTGGATTATGCAGAAGCTGGAGATAACGCTGGTGTATTACTACGTGGTATTTCTCGTGAGCAAGTTGAAAGAGGTCAAGTATTAGCTAAACCTGGTTCAGTTACTCCACATAAGAAATTTAAAGCTCAAGTATACGTTTTATCTAAAGAAGAAGGTGGACGTCATACTCCATTCTTTGCAAACTACAGACCACAATTCTATTTCAGAACTACAGATGTAACTGGTGTTATCGAGTTACCTGCTGGTGTAGATATGGTTATGCCTGGTGATAATGTTGAAATTACAGTTGAACTTATTCACCCAATTGCTATTGAAAATGGTACTAAGTTCTCTATCCGTGAAGGTGGAAGAACTGTTGGTGCTGGTAGCATTAGCGAAATCATTGAATAATGAATTTAAAAAAGAGCTTCGAAGCTCTTTTTTTATTATTTTTAATTTTTAACTAAAATCCTATATATTACTTTGTATATCTCTGATACTAAGATAATCAATGTAGCGATGATAAATATGAATGTGATTGTCGATGTTTCTAATGTTGCAATACCTAGTAATTTTGCTAAGAATGGTATTTCAGTTACCACTAATTGTAAGAAGATTGATCCGACAATAGTGAATATTATCAATGGATTGTTGAGTAAGCTAGTAGTAAAAATGCTAGCTTTTTCACTACGACAATTTAAAACGTGTAAGTTTTGAATGAATACCATTAACATTAGAACTATACTCCTAGCGATAGTTATGTCACAACCTTTATCCATTAACATTTTCCAACTGCCAAATACTATTGCAGCAATGGTGATACCAAAGATTGAAACTTCTAACATTAGATTTTTATTGAATAACGATTCTTTAGTACTTCTTGGCTTTTCTTTCATAATGTCTTTAGAAGTTCTTTCAAATGATAGAGATATATCTTGTAATCCATCAGTTACGAGGTTAATCCACAACAATTGAATAGCAACGAGTGGCAATTCGTAACCAAATCCAACTGATAGCAAATAGAACAATACTTCAGCCATTCCACAGGATAACAGGAACAAAACAATTTTTCTGATGTTGGCATAAGCAATCCTTCCTTCTTCAATACCGGCGACAATCGATTTGAAATTATCATCGATTATGATCATTGAAGCAGTATCTTTGGCGACGTCAGTTCCACTTCCCATGGCAATACCGATATTAGCTGATTTTAAAGCGGGAGCATCATTTACTCCATCACCAGTAACGGCGACGAATTCTCCCATTCTCTTGTACGATTCGACGATATGTAACTTATCAATCGGTGTAACTCGTGAGAACACTTTTTTATTTTTTATAAATTTATCGAAATACTTTTCTCCACGTTCATAAGCTTCTTCGATTTCCATTCCAGTAACGACATCTTTAAAGTCTTGAGCTAACTTTAAATCTTTAGCAATCGCGAAAGCCGTAAGAGGATGATCACCAGTAATCATTACTACTTTAATACCAGCTGTATGACATTCTTTAATGGAATCTACCACTTCTTCACGGATTGGATCGATGAACGCAACTAATCCTAAAAATTCGAGATTTTTGATATCCTTTTCATTAGTTCCTTTTACTTCACCATCACAAACAGCAATTACACGGTATCCCTGTTTTGATAACTCTTCGTTTTGTTTGATATATTTATTATTTTTTTCAGAGAACGACATGACTTTTTCTAGTGAACCCTTAACCGAACATCTTAGTTTTCCATTTTGTTCATAAAACACTGCTGAATATTGTTTTTCCGATTCATAAGGAATTATTTCTTTTTTTACTAAATCTTGATCAATCTTCATCTTTTCTTTTAAAACTAGAAAAGCCACATCGATCGAATCGCCATGATAGTCGTTTTGATCGTTTTTTATCTCAAAATAAGCTTCATTATTTAAAGCAGCCAATTTAACGATTTGATGAGCTTTATCAACCATTTTTTCATTTTGATCATTAATTACTAGCTCACCTTTGACGTTGTAACCAGTTCCAGTTATATCGAATTCTGTTCCATCTCTTAAAACGATTTTTTTAGCGGTTTGTTCATTTACTGTCAAAGTTCCCGTTTTATCACTGGCAATTACGGTACAACTACCTAGGGATTCGACAGAGTTTAATTTTTTGACAATAACATTTCTTTTACTCATTCGATTAGAAGCGATTGTTAGTGCCATTGTGAGAGCAAGTGGAAGTCCTTCGGGCATAGCTGATACCGCCAGTGCCACCACTGATAAAAACACTTTATCTATTTGATAACCCTTTGCTAGAAGAAGTCCTCCAGATATAATAGCGATTATCAATATAATGATACTTATCTGTTTAGAAAACCTATCCATACGAATAGTAAGTGGTGATTTTTCTTCTTTAGTTTCCGCTACTTTAGTTGCTATTTCCCCGATTTCCGTATTTACTCCAGTGGCTGTAACAACAGCTAGAGCACGACCAGTCATCACACTAGTACCGGCATAGACCATGTTGATGCGCTCGGCTAGAGGAGTTTTTTCTTTCAATATTTCATTTCTTTTAGTTACTGCTACACTTTCACCTGTTAACACCGATTCATCTACCTGAAGATTATTACTTTCCATAATTCTAGCATCAGCACTTATTTTGGTACCACTATCCAGTACTAAAATATCACCTTTAACGACATTCTCCGAATCTATTTCTACTTCTTTGCCATCTCGCAAAACTTTAGCTTTAACCTTTAACATTTTCGATAAAGCTTCAGCTGATTTTAAGGCTTTGTTTTCTTCATAAGTTCCCATTGTTACATCTACTAAAATGATAAAAGTTATGACTAATGCATCGACAACTTCACCAATTAAAAAAGAGATAATTACAGTGATTACTAATATTATTTCGATAGGTGAGTTGAATTCCCCTAGAAATATCTTTAAAATGCTATCGCGTTTTTTACTCGGTAAAACATTTTTACCATCGCGTTCAAGAACCTTTTTGGCCTCTTTAGAAGTCAATCCTTTTTTATTAGTATTTAACTCTTTAACTATTTCATCTATTTCTTTTGTATAAAACATATCATCACCTTATTCTAATTGTAACATATTATCATGCCAAAATAAAAAATAGTTATTAAACTATTTTTTAGAACCAATACTTCGATATAGGGAATACATTGGATTATTAACTATTAGATTGAATTCCCCTATATACTCAACTGGATAAGAATTATATCCCAATTTCATTTCATTTAATCCTTTGAATTTATTATCCTTATCAAATTTACCACTGATGGCGTTTAAATTAAATGTTTTAATATTACTCTCAGCATATTTTTCAATTATTTTCCATTTGGTTAAATAGTTAGAACACAAATTTTTATATTGGGCATCAAAACCTTCCGCGATTAGAAAAATTTTATCCATATATTTTAAAGTGATTGTAGCACCGACAACAATACCTTCGGGATAATTCTTAAGTAGATCAGTTGCGATTACTAGATATTTTTTATAGGCACTTAAAAGTTTGTCAGATTCCATCTTTTTATTTAGAACGCTACTCATATCTTTACCTTTATAACCATTAGATTGGATTATATTCGTTAGATAGTCGTTTATTTCCATTTCGCGTTCATACAGACTCTTACTATTTTGAACATAGGTAGCTGTGTTTAATTTAGCATAGTATATTTCGACATCATCACCAAACTGTTTTTGCATTTCTTCATAGTATTTTAAAGTAAAGTTTTCTTTACTCTTAATAAGCGGAAAAATCTTTTCGAATTCGTGTTTATTATCTTTATAGACAGTTAATCCGTATTTAGTTGCTTTTCTAAGTTTATTTCTAGTCTGTTTACTAAGATTTTTGAATAACTCTTGGGGTGATTTATCTATTCTTACTTCGGCTTCAAAACGAGGTTTTACTGCTTCGAAGTAGACATTGAAACCACAGTGATGAAAACCACTTTGTTTAAGTGTCTCTAAAACATTATCAAGTTGAGCATTTTTAGATATTACATTTCCTTTTTTATCACGATAACTACAAATTATTTGAGGATCCATTTTAAGTATTAAAAAATGTTCTTTAAACAAAGTGTTTTTTAACTCTTTAACAACCTCGATTACTAAAGGTCGATTGGTATAGTCGATAATTATTCCTCGGGGAGCATAACCATGTTTAAATCCCATGAACACAGGTTTGCTGAGAATTAGTGTTACCCCGATTAGAGAGCCATTATTTTCAAAACCATAATACTCATCTTTAAGTCCAAACTTAGACATCAAAGTACCATACTTGGAGGTCTGATAGTAATTGCGATAAGGACAGTTAGATGCAAAACGATCAAAAATTTCTTTTCTAATCTTAATTACTCTCATATTAACCTCCTTTTTAAACTAACTTGATTATAACATATATATATTTCTTTTTAAATAATATTTTATACTCTTTATTCTCAATTTTCTTTTTATGTAGTATACTTTTTATAGGAGTTGATAATGTGTTTAAAGATAAAAAAATTCTTATTTTAGGATTTGCAAGAAGTGGTTATGAAGCAGCAAAATTTTTATCAAAACGTGGTAATAAAGTTATTTTAAATGATATGAAGAAAGAACAGGATGAGGATAAGCTTAAAGAATTAGAAGACTTAGGAGTAGAAATTGTTCTAGGAAGTCATCCTGATGATTTATTGGATGAGAGTTTTGATTACTTGATTAAGAATCCGGGTGTTCCAATCGATCACAAATATGTCCTTAAGGCAAGAGACTTAAATATTGAAGTAATTAATGAAGTAGAAATGGCCTATCGTCTATTGCCAGAGGGAGTTAAGCTCATTGGCATTACGGGAACTAATGGAAAGACCACGACAACAACTTTGATATATGAATTTTTAAAAGCTGACGGTAAAAGTGTTCACCTAGCTGGTAACATCGGTTTTCCCCTATGTAGTTTTCTAGATAAATTGAAAAGTGGCGATATCATCGTTATGGAAACATCTTGTCAACAATTAGAAAATTTGGAACAATTCAAACCCGATGTAGCTGTGATGACTAATATCAGTGAAGCTCATCTAGAGTTTATGAAAACATATGAGCATTATACTTATGTAAAAAGTAAGATATTTAAAAATCAGACTAAAGACGATGTAGCAATTCTAAATTTGGATAATGCTGAAGTACAAAGAATCACTAAAGATATTAAAGCTAGTACTAAATACTTTTCTAGTAGTAATGAAATAAACGGTAGTTATATCAAAGATAATAAAATATACTACTATGATGAAATGATTGTCGATATTAAAGATATTAAACTTCGTGGTAAGCACAACTATGAAAATATTATGGCAGCGATTATGGCTTGTAAAGAGTTTGGGATTAACAATGACGCAATTAATAAAGTGCTAAAAGATTTTGGGGGAGTAGAACATCGTTTGGAATATGTCTGTGAACATGATGGTAGAGTGTTCTATAACGATACGGAAGCTACTAATATTAAGTGTACCCAAATCGCGCTTAGTGCTTTTTCAGAAGATACGATAATTTTTCTCGGTGGTCTAGAACGCGGTCAAAACTTCAATGAATTGAGTGATTATGTCGAACATGTCAAAGCGATTATTGCCATTGGTGAATGCCGCTTGAGAGTCGTTGAATTTGGTAACAATATGAATATACCTACTTACGAATTTGAACATTTAAAAGATGGTTTTGGTAAAGCCTATGAATTATCTAAACCGGGAGATGTCATTCTATTAAGTCCAGCTAGTGCCTCTTGGGATCAGTATAAAGAATGTGAAGAACGCGGACGTGAGTTTAAAGAATTAGCTCTAGCTCTTGAAAAATAAAGATATAGTTGCAATTTATGAATTTTTGTGGTAAATTATAACAAGTGATGAGGAGTTGAGATAAATGAAGACTTTTTTACTAATTATATCGTTACTATTGATCGCAATAGTTTTATTACAGAGTAACAAAGCTGAAAGTGCTTCACAAATTATAACGGGTGGTAATTCAGATTTGTTTTCTAATCGTAAAGAAAGAGGAATTGAACTATTAATCAGTCGTCTTACTATGACTTTAGGACTTACCTTCTTCTTGGTTAGTGTAATAATGGAATTTATCTAATTATGTCAAAGGACTATTGTTAGTCCTTTTTCTATTGCTTAATTTATTGTATAATTACTATAGTAGAGGTGACTTATGAGAGATAGAATTCTAGAGTTATTAAAATCAAGTGATAAAGCTTTGAGCATTGAAGAAATCGATTCGAAATTAGGAATTGACGATGTCGAAGAGACTCGTGAGTTTTTTAAAGCAATCGAAGAGTTAGAAAATGAAGCTTTAATATATTGTTCTAATAAACATAGGTATATGTTATTTGGTGATGGGCCACTAAAAAAGGGAGTATTACACGTTAATAAAAAAGGATATGGATTCGTCGACATTGCCGATAGTGATGAAGATATCTATATTGGAAAAGACAATATGAATAATGCTCTTCATAATGATGAGGTAGTAGTAGAAGTTACTAAATCAAAAGATGATGGCCGTATGGAAGGAAGAATTGTCAAAGTAACTAAAAGAAACTTATCCACAGTAGTTGGGGAATTCTTTTCAAAGAGAAGTGGTGGTTATGTAATACCTGATGATAAAAAGTTAAAAATTGAAGTAGAAATTCCTAAGAATAGAACTAGTGGAGCAGTAGATGGTCACAAAGTAGTAGTGAGTATTGATAAGTTGATCAATAAAGGAAAATATAGTGGAGAAGTAATAAATATCTTAGGACACAAAAATGATCCGGGCGTAGATATTTTATCGATTGTCTCAAAATATGAAATAAAGTCAGAATTCAGCGATGAAGTTATTGAACAATTGGATAGTATTCCCGAAGAAGTAAGTTCTAAAGATAAAGTTGGACGTCGTGATTTAACGGATGAAGTAATATTTACTATCGATGGTGATGATACTAAAGATATCGATGATGCCATATCGATTAAGAAACTAGATGATGGTTACGAATTGGGAGTCCATATTGCCGATGTAAGTTATTACGTTACTGAGGGGTCACCTTTGGATCAAGAAGCGATGGAACGCGGTACTAGTGTCTACTTAGTAGATAGAGTAATACCGATGTTACCGCATAAATTATCTAATGGAATTTGTTCACTTAACCCCGATGTTGAACGTCTAGCAATATCTTGTGTCATGAAAGTAAACAACCAAGGAGAGACAGTTGATTATGAGATCTTTGAAAGTGTAATCAAATCTCGTAAACAGATGACTTATAAAAATGTTAATAAGATAATTGAACAAAATGAAATAGTTGAAGGTTATGAAGAATTTGTCGATGATTTAAAATTGATGGATGAACTATCACAGATCATTAGAGAAAATAAAATAAAACGTGGATACTTAGACTTTGGAGTAGATGAAGCTAAAATTTTAGTCGATGAAAATTGTCATCCAACCGAAATAGTTTTAAGAGAACGTGGTCGTGGTGAAAATATGATTGAAGACTTTATGATTCAAGCCAATGAGTGTGTGGCAACGCATGTATTCTATATGAACCTTCCATTTATTTACCGTGTTCACGAATATCCCAAAGAAGAAAAAATTAAAAATTTCTTAAGTTTTCTATCAACTTTAGGATATACTTTAAATGGTAATATTAAAGGAACTAATCCCAAAGCTATTCAGGAATTATTGGAGTTTTTAAAAACTAAAAAAGAGTTCCCAATTCTTTCAAATTTACTACTTAGAAATATGCAGAAAGCAATATATTTACCACAAAATCTAGGACACTATGGACTTGCTAGTAAGTGTTATACGCATTTTACTTCACCGATAAGAAGATATCCCGATACTACAGTTCATCGTCTTCTTAGAACTTATTTATTCGACAAAGATTTATCACAAGAGACAATTAGACATTGGGAAGAAAAACTTATCATGGTCAGTGATCACTCTTCTGAACGTGAAAGAGCATCAGTTGATTGTGAAAGAGAAGTAGAAGATATGAAAATGGCTGAATATATGGAAGATCACATCGGAGAACAGTTTGAAGGAATGATATCTGGAGTCCAGAATTTCGGTATTTTTATCCAGTTAGATAATTTAGTTGAAGGTCTAGTAAGATTTGATGAAATGAACGATTTTTTCCATTATGACGAAACGACACAAACTATTACTGGGGAAAAGAGCAAAGTTAAATATTCATTAGGGGATAAAGTTTTAATTAAAGTTGTAAGAGCATCTAAAGAGGAGAAGGAAATCGATTTTGAAATAGTAAAAAAACTATAGGGGGAATAATGATTTCTAGAAGTAGAAAAACATTTTATATATTGTTTTGTTTAGCTGTGATATCTGTTCTTTTAGTACTTTTAGATACCGTAGTTTTTTCTGGTGGAATAGATGAGGTCGATAAGACTAAAGGAACAGAGGATAGTTTAAAAATAGATGAAGAACAAGAACCTATAAAAGAAAAGAAGCTATCACTAATTATGGGAGGAGACGCTCTTATTCACAGTGCTGTATATGAGGATGCTAAAGAGGGTAGCGGTTACAACTTCAATAAAATGTTAGATAAAATTAAACCGATAGTAAAGAGTTACGATTTAGCATTTTACAATCAAGAAACGATACTTGGTGGTGAAGAATTGGGCCTTTCTACTTATCCGTGTTTCAATTCTCCTTATGAAGTAGGAGATGCCTTTTTAGATTCCGGATTTAATATAGTGAGTCTTGCTAATAACCATACTTTGGATCGTGGTAGTAAGGCTATTATCAATTCCCGTAATTATTGGAATGATAAAGATGTCATCGTAAATGGTAGTGCAACTTCACTTGATGAGCGAAATAATATTGTCATAAAAGAGGTTAATGGTATAAAATATACCATGTTGGCTTATACTACAACTACTAATGGCATCAAAAGAAAACAAGAGGAGTATGTCAACATCTATTCTCCTGAAGTAGTAAAGAAGGATATTGAACAAGTCCGTGATAAAGTCGATCTGTTATTGGTTTCGATGCATTGGGGTATAGAATACAACAATGGTGTTTCTAATAAGCAAAAAGAAATAGCTAACTTCTTGGCAGATAACGGAGTAGATATTGTCATTGGTACTCATCCCCATGTAGTTGAACCAGTCGAATTTATCGATAAAACACTAGTTATTTATTCATTGGGTAACCTCATTTCAGCTCAAAGAGGAATTAACAAATTAAGTGGTATGCTATTCTCGGTAGATATTACTAAAGAAGATAGTGGTATAGTAATAACTAATCCTAAAGCTCAATTTATCTATACTTATTCTTCAGGTAATCCGAGAAGCAATTTTAAAGTTTATCCGTATACTGAATTAGATGAAAATATTTTACCAGATTATAAAAAGTATTATGCAGAACTGGTAAATAGAGTTAGAACTTATGATTCAGCTATTGCGGTAGAATAGGGGTATTTATGGAAATATTAAATAGAAAAGCAAGACATGATTATTTTGTTTTAGAAGAGTACGAATGTGGTATTGCTTTAACTGGGACAGAAATTAAATCAGTAAGAAAAGGAAGTTGTAATTTAAAAGATAGTTACGCCATAATTAGAAATAATGAAGTTTATCTTTTAAATATGTTTATCGGAACCTATAAAGAGGGTAACATTTTTAATCATGATGAAAATAGAACTAGAAAACTTTTATTACATAAAAATGAAATATTAAAATTGGATAATAAAATAAAATTAGATGGATGCACTCTAGTTCCATTAAAACTTTACTTTAAAAATAATCGTCTAAAAGTATTACTTGGTCTTTGTAAAGGTAAAAAGACATATGATAAGAGAGAAACGATTAAGGAAAGAGATATTAAACGAAATTTAGATAAAGCGATGAAAAATAGATATTAATTGAATTTATGAATGATTTGTGGTATAATCATCTCATTAATGGGGTCGATTATGGTTTCGACAGGATTAGTAGAGCTTTAACTGCAAGTAGATGGCAATCTTTAAATGCGTCCAAAATAATTGGAAACGAAAACAAAAACGTATTTGCTAACGCTTTAGCCTTTGCCTAATTTAATATAGGGAATACAGCTTTCTTTAAACTTTAGCTCACGAAGTTTTTAGAAGGTTCATATTTAGTGAGATATATTATTGAAATACCTAGTATCAATAATGAATTCCACTAGGTTAGTTTTATAGGTGTTTGTAGGTTAGCTTACTGTAAAATGAAATTTGATTAATCTAATAAACTTGTAGACGTTATTGTATCGCTAGTTTTGGACGGGAGTTCGATTCTCCCCGGCTCCACCAAATTGATACCAAACTCGGACTTTTATAGTTCGAGTTTTAAAATTTTATATAAAAGATTTAATAAACATTTTGTACTGTATTTACCTTTTGTGATACAATGAATTCATAAAGGAATGGGTGAAAATTTTATGTTATGTGTTAAATGCAAAAAAGAAATTGATGATGGAGATAATTTTTGCGGGTATTGCGGTATAAATCAAAAAAAGTATAAAAAGTATTTAGATAAAATTAATAATAAAATTCATAAAGAACAAGATAAGGAGTACAAAACAAAGGTTAAAAATGCTCAAAAGAAATTAAATAAACTTAAAAATAGTAGAGAAATTGAAATAAATAGAATTACAAATAATAGATGGCAATCTATAGGCAGTGACTCTTTTTCTTTTAATATGACTGAAGGGAAAATTATAGTGAATAATTCTACATATTTATTTTCGGATATTAAGGGTGCTGAAATTGTAGAGCAAGATTCTTTTCGAACAATTACTAATGCTACCGAAACTGTTAAGGGTAAATCTAGAAAACACGCATCTTTAGGAGGAGGGCTCTTAGGAGCTGCTGTTGCTGGTCCCGTTGGTGCCGTAGTTGGGGGAACAGTTTTAGGAACAACAAAGCAAAAAGGTAAGACAAATACTGTAATTAATTCTAATGATATTCCTACCTGTTATCATATTGGAGTTAATGTAAACATTAATGACTTTAATACTGAAATTGTTTTATTATCGAAAACAGTGGATCAATCTAGCTTAATTTATAGTAATGCAGTTAAAAGTGCACAATCAATTGTTGATAAATTGAGAATTTTATCACGAACACCAGTTCCTAAAAAATACTTACAACCTGAAGAAGAACAGTCAGTTTTAAATATAGATAAAGAAATAGAAATTGCAACTAAGGAATTAAAAGTAGTTATGGATGATAAACCGACGTATGAAATTCCTGAAAAATATTTATAATTAGGAGGTATAAATGTTGTGAAAATATGTCAAAAATGTAAGTACGAATATAAAGATGAATATGTTTATTGCCCAAAATGCGGTGCTCAATATGATAATAGTCCAAAAAAAATAAAAATTCAAAAAAAGAAAAATGCAGATGTTCATAATAGTTTAAAATTAATGTGTAATATTATATTATATGTAATTGGTGGGTTTACAATTCTAGGATGCTTACTAAATATTGGTGAGAGTCCATTGACTTCAATTGTCGGTATTTTATTTGGATTGAGTTTATTTCAAGTTATATATAGAGTTATTGAAGACAAAAGTTTGGTTGATTCAAAATATTTAAAAATAGCTAGAATATTATTGCCAATTTTATTGTTGATAATAATCGGTTTTATTTATTCTCCGACTTCTTAATAAATTTTGAATTATTGAAAGAAGTTCAATATTAATTCACCAATTTTTAGTGTGATTGAAAGTGAATTATGTTTTTTTAAATTGATAACATTTAATCAAAATATCATAGGACGGGTTAATCTCGTTTTTTTTTGTTAGGCCTTACTTATGATTAGAAGCTCCTTTCTCCAATATAATATAGTGAAAATAGATAAGGAGTGATTGAGTGGTTAAAAAAATTATTGAGTTAATTACATTAAAGGGAATTGTTACTTTGATTGTAACTTTGACTTTAGCGATTGGATTCTTTTTAGGAAAAGTTGGATCAGATCAATTTGTACCACTTGCAACCATTGTTTTTATGTTCTATTTTCATAAGAAAGATGGTGAGGATTAATCGCACAGAAGGCAATATATCCATTTAAGGTAATGAATATAACACAGAGCTATAAACAAGGTAATCATGTTCCGTATTGGAAAAACGCTACAAAAGGTCGAGCTGAATATCCGACAGATAATGCTGGAATGGATAGTGGTAGAGATTTCTTTAGAGCTCCGTGTGATTGTAAAATTACTTATATAGATGCTAGAAATTCTAAAAACTGGACTAATAAAATGATTTTAGTATCGACTAAAAAAGTAGAAACACCGGGATATGGAGTTAAACAGATTTATTTTAAAATCGTTCATTTTCTCTATAGTGATGTTAAAGATTATGGTTTAAAGAAAGGTAAGAAATTTAAACAAGGTGAAGTAATTTGTGCTGAAGGGAAAGACAATTATTCAACTGGTAATCACATTCACATGACTCAAGGAATTGGTTATGCTTCTAAAAATGTTAGTAATGGTAATGGAAAGTTATCTGCTAATGGAGATGGAAAGTATCCTGAGAACATTTTCTTTATCGACCGCAGTTATACTAAAAAAATTATTAATGACGGTGGACTTAAATGGAAAAAGATTAATTAGAGCTAAAAAAACGAACCTTATTTTATTTTTTGGTTCGCTTTTTTTATTTGTCTTTTTTTAGTCTTTTCAAATGAAGTAACAGTTTGTTCAAGTAGTTCGGCGATAGTTACGGGACCAACACCACCCGGTACAGGGGTATAAGCACTAGCTTTTTCATAACAAGCTGGATCAACGTCACCGATGTTTCCTTTATTGTATCCAGCATCGATTATAGTAACTCCTTCTTTTAACCATTCTTCTTTGATGAATTTAGGCTGTCCACAAGCTGCAACTACTATGTCGGCTGTTTTTAATATTTGATCGATATTCTTAGTTTTAGTGTGACAAATCGTAACGGTTGCATCTTCGTTTAATAAAAGCATTGCCACTGGTTTACCTAAGATTGGACTTCTTCCCACAACGACAGCATGTTTGCCGCTTACGTCAATATCATAATGATGTAATATTTCCATGATAGCTTTAGGAGTTGCTGAAACAAAGGCGTCTTGTTTCATAGTCATATGTCCAAAACTTTCAGTATTTACACCATCGACATCCTTTACTACATCAATGGCATTGAAACAGGCACTTTCATCGATATTTCTAGGTAGTGGGTGCTGAATTAAAATACCATTAACTGAATCATCCATATTTAATTCATCAATGATCTTTAGTAACTCTTCAGTTGTCGACTTTTCTAAAATAATTTTTTTATTCTCTATTCCTAATTTTTTACAGGCATTACTTTTCATTCTGACATAGGTCTTAGATCCTTCATCATCTCCGACCATAATAGTAACTAATGTAGGCACTTCACCATACTTTTTAAAAGCATTATCTACTCTTGTTTTTATATCGTTTTTAATTTTATCAGCTACGATCTTTCCTTTTAATACTTTCTTTTCCATAAACCCTCCATAATCATTTGTGCAAAGTTATTATATCAAAAATTGTTATGTTTTGATATAATTAGTTTTGTAATTATAATGGAATTGGGTGAAATGATGACTTGGTGGTTTATTCAAATTATTGGTCTACTTGGTTGGATTGTTTGGCTGTTCAGTTATTGGAATAAAGATAAGAAGAAAATCTTATTCTCTCTGTTGATAGCTGATTTCATCTATGTCATTCATTATTTTTTATTAGGTGCAATAAGTGGAGCAGTAACACAATTTGTGGCATTATTAAGAGAAATAGCTTTCTATAAAGCTAAAAATAAGTGTCAAGAAAAATGGATATTTATAATTTTATTTCCTGTTTATGTAATTTTAGGAATGCTTTTTTGTAATGGTATAATTGACACTCTACCAATAGTTTCATCGATAATTGTAACTTATACCTTTACAATGGCTAGTAGGTATGTCGTATTAGGAGGAATAATAGATTCGAGCTTTTGGTTGGTTTATGACATCGTTACTCTATCGATAAGTGGAGTAATTGGTGACTTATTCATGATTGTTTCTAACGGATTGATATTGGCTAGAGAAAGAGTTAAAAATATTGAAAAAAGTTCAAAAAAATGATATAT
>CANRCI010000015.1 GCA_947629075.1 uncultured Bacilli bacterium
TTGACTATCACTTTGTCTAACTGAAAATCCTAATTTTGATGAAGCAGTTGTTATACTTCCACCATTAGCATTGTAACTTACAGTATAAGTAATTTGTGTCCACTTAGCATACAGTGTTAAATTACTCGTTTTATCATAACTTCTAACACTAGCACCATTGGCATTGTAATACTGCGTTCCCGTTCCATTAGTTCCGGTATAGTATCCACCAAAGGTATAACAACTTTTAGATGGTTTAGTTATACTTGGCATCGCTGAGCCATAGGTTGCATTGACACTTCCAGTTCCACCACTTCCACCTTGTTGATTTAGAGTTACTGTATATTTATTGGCAGTCCACTTGGCATATAATGTTATACCACTCGTTTTATCATAATTTCTAACACTAGTTCCGTTAGCACTATAATACTGAGTTCCACCACCATTTGCGGCCGTATAATATCCACCAAAAGTATAGCCCGTTCGCGATGGCTTATTTATTTGTGGCATCGCTGATCCATAAGTTGCAGTAACACTCGTAGTTCCACCACTTCCACTCTGTTGATTTAGGGTTACCGTATATTTATTAGCGGTCCACTTAGCATATAGCGTAGTCGAAGCAATGGTCATATTCCAAGTTTTGGCACTAGCTCCACTATCAGTGTAGTACTGTGTTCCGCTACCACTAGTACCGGTGTAATATCCACCAAAAGTATATCCAGCTCGTGATGGCTTAACTATGGTTGGCATAGCAAGCCCATAAGTTGCAACTACACTTCCAGTTCCTCCGGTTCCACTTTGTGGATTCAAAGTGATAGTTGTCTTATCGTTCATCTTAATCGTCTGTTCCGAACCTCTTTTAACATTTCCAGCATTGTCAGTACAAACTGGTGTTACCGTCGAGGTTCCTACATAACTAACCGTATGTGGTGAAGCAACTGTTGAACCCGCCACCGTTGAAGGTGATTTGACAAGTATTTGTTTACTAGCTACTCCACTGGTTGCATCAGTGGCATTCGTCGTTGCAACTACTGATGCATAAGCAGTTGATCCACTACTGAACGATGTATCATTACTAGTCATACTGATAGTACAACTCTCTGGTGCAACTTTATCAGCTTTAAAATCGACCGTCTGACATTTATTAGTATTTCCTGCTTTATCCATTACATAACCATACCAAACTACTCCAGTAGTATCGGTTTGAGTTTTACTGTTTTGATTGTCGTATGATGGTGTGGTCTGTGATGAAAGTCCATATTTATCCAATCCACTACCACCAGTATCTTCCTTAGTACTGAACGATACCTCTACATCACTCTTATACCATCCGTTAGTTCCATTTACTCCATTCAAAGCCAAAGTACAAGTCGGCTTTTCTTGTTCAACATTTATTTTAACAATTGCGCTGTCTTTACTCGTTGCCCCTTGATCATCGACATATCTAAATTTAGTAGTATATCTCGTTGGAGCTGTATAGTTAATAGTACATCTCGTCGTATCAGCACCACACTGATCAAGCTCCATCCAACGCTCTTCGTCTTCGTCAAAGTATTGCCATTGTTTTATCTTTCTACCAAATGTATTTAACCAGTTATCAGATATTGATAAAGTAATGCTGACGTTGTAACCCCATTCACTTCCATCCGTTTTATAACTCAAGGTCTGATCGTTTCTTTCACCTTTTATGTTAACAGCTCCGTATTCGTAAACTTGAACAGGACGTCGAGCTTCTACTTCTTCGCCTTCTGAATTTTCAAATTTATATATCGCGGTTCCGGTCATCGGTGTTGACGATACAAATTCCTCCGGATTAGTCGGATATATGTAATTATTAGTTGTAATGGTATAGTCTCCAATTACATTTCCCTTACTATCTTTTTTTACTACCCTAGCAGTGTCTGTTTTTAAGACTTCCTTTACTTCTTCAACACTACTATTGGTGTGAACATAAGCTGTTGTCTGTGGTACAGTTGGTGTCGTCGTAATGTTTCCATTGGTCATCCAATCCGGGTTACAAAATATTTGTTTTTCCGGATCAGTTGCATAATGGTCACCACTACACTTTAAACACGTTGCATAATCATAAGTCTTTTCCCCGTTTTTAACAACGATAAAGTAACTATAACTATCCTTAGTATTATCACAAGCATTACCTCGATAGTCACGAACTTCATCGATCAATTTCTCTTCAACTAATTTATCTAACTTGATTACTTTACTATATAGATCTTCCTTTGGTCGTGAATTTTTGTCATTTTGCATATGAGTTTTACCAGTTAGAGTTATCGTCTCCTCCAACTCTTCATAATAATTCATTCTGAATCTTGCCAACAATGTTGATACAGCTGGCACTGCAATTAAAAACAACAATCCCAATATGATAATTACCCCAATCATCTCAATCATTGTAAACGCTTTTTTATTTTTTTTCATCTTTTTCTCCATAGACAACCTCTATTATACTATATAGTATAAGGTAACATAATTAAGCTTTTTTTTCAATTAAAAACAGATAAAATAATTAATCTTATCTGTTTCTTTTTAAGTAAATATATCTGTTGAAAAGTAAAAATTCTATTTCAATTTACCCTTATGCATATCTTTAAAAATACCTGGTTCTTCGCGCAATTCATCGTATTTACCAGATTGAACGATTCTACCTTTATCGAAGACGAGAATGCGATCACAGTTTTCAAGAGTTGTAAGACGATGGGCAATCGATATGATCGTCATCGAACTATTCTTTTGAATCTTTTCAATCTCGTTTTGAATGTATTTTTCTGAAGTGTTATCCAAAGCACTAGTTGCTTCATCCAATATTAAAATTTTAGGTTTTCGCAAGAATATACGAGCAATTGCAATACGCTGTTTTTGACCACCAGATAAATTGTTACCACCTTCAGCAATATGAGTATCATAACCATCTTTAAGGCCCATTATAAATTCGTGAATATTAGCTTTAGTTGCTGCCTCTACTATTTCCTCTTCCGTGACGTGACGATTTATTCCATAACAAATGTTATCCCTAATTGTACCAGCGACTAAAAAAGGACTTTGAGGAACTAGAGCAATTACATCGGCTATTTCTTTACGCGACATACCATTTATATTATGACCAGCGATATAAATATTACCAGATGTGATTTTTTCTAGTTTAACTAATAATTTAATAAAAGTAGATTTACCACAACCAGATGGACCGGCTATTCCAATGAATTGACCTTCTTTGATGTCTAAGTTGATGTCATTAAGTGCTTTTTTAGAATTGTTTTTATACGAGAATGTGACATCTTCGACATGAATATAACTCTTCTCTTCTTTTACTTCTTTTTTATCACGACGATATGAAAAATCTTTCTCGAGATCGATAATGTTAAAATACTCTCTAGCCAAAATAGTCGATTCAGATAACTCGTCAAAAATGCGATGCAATTCACGAAGCGGTGTCGTCAATTGGGTAAAACATAAATAAGAAGTTAGAACAGTACCAACACTAATTATTCCCTCACCGGCAAGAAAAGTCGATATTCCAATTACCAGAACAGTAAACATAGCTTCATTGACAAATTTTAGGCAATCATAAAAGGCCATTGCTTTGTGATGTTTCATCTCTTTACTGCGCAAAAACTCTGACTTATCAGCAAAATTATTAACTTCACGTTCTGCACTATTGGTAACCCTGATTACTTCAATACCATTGATCAACTCCACCATTGTTCCATCCATTGAGGTCTTTTCTTTCAATAACTCCACTCTTATTCCTTTTTGGGTTGAAATCTGTCTAAAGACGATTAAGACACCTATCGGTATGACAAAAAGCATCGTTAACGCCAAAAAGAAAGGCAATTTCGAAAAGATGACAATAATGGCAGCAACCCCACTAAAGATAGCTGGAGCAAAATCCATAAATAACAATTTCAACAATTTAATAGTGCCATCTAAACTGCGATTTAAGCGTCCATGAATATTACCAACCATATTCTCTTTGTAATAAGATAATGGTGCATGTAAAAGTGCATCAATAGCTTTAGTACGAGCTTCTTTTTCACAACGGGTACAAGTATCTTCAACAATAACTCGTCTTGCTACCTTAATTACTTCATTAAAAACAGTAATAAATAATATAAATAAAAGAAAAGGAACAATACTTAAAAACGATAAATGATCTTGTCCCAATATATCATCAGTAAGCCGACCGATAGATAAAGGTAATAATTGTCCAAGGAATGCTGATAAAATCATTATAAAAATGATAATTACAAAATTAATCTTTTGTCTCTTGTTCAACAAACCATACATTCTTTTAAACAAATTATTTTTATTCTTCATACAACACCTCTAACATGGATTATTTTATCACATATTTAAGTTATTGTATATTTTATTAAATATTGGTAGGTATTAAGTATTCAAATCCTGGAATATTTCTCAACACTCCATATAAAACTACTATGAATAATAATATATAATTAAAGTTTTTAGAAAACTTGATCTCTTTCGAAAACACTAAATTATACATAGAAATTAGTAAATAAAATATTAATAATATAAATACTAGAGAATTGTATCTAAATGCTTGATAAAAATCTAATTTAATTAAAGAAAATAGCATCCTCGTTATTCCACAACCCGGACAATATAAATGAGTTATTTTTCTAAATAGACAAGGAATGCTAAATTGAAAGAAATGATTTAAAAAATAATAAATAACTAACAACACAGTAAATATTGTTAGTTTATTTATTACTTTATTTTTATTTTGCAGCAAATTTATTTAGATCGTTTTGAGCCAAGCAATAAGATACAATTCCTAAACCAAAGATGGATAGAATCAAGTACAAAGCAGAATTATCAGAAACATCGATACTATAAATTTTACCAGCTTCATACAATTTCTTACCTAGTTTGTAACTCCAATAAAAACTATAGATACCACAAGTTAATAACGTTAGAAGAAAAGCTATTCCACCACTCGAAGTTTTTTCTTCATTACTGATACTGTTAGTTTCATCCGTTAGACAAATAAACCAATAAAGACCATAAATTCCACAAGTTACAATGGTTAAAATAATGCACATCGCAATATCACGCTTTTCGATATGTCCACTAGGCTTTTGTGGATGCTCACTATTTTTTAGTCCCTCGCCTACAGATAACATTAAAGCCATCAATATAACACCTCCCTTAACAATAACATTTTACCCCCCCCCCAAGTCTTTTTTGTCAACACCTATATCGTTGATAAAAAACAAAAAAACTGAATCAACATTCAGTTTTATATCGCATTGTTTTATTTTATCAAAATTCAAATATTTTTATTGTGCTCTAGAACATAATGTATCTAAATAATTAATCTTTTTTAGTTAATATCGATACTGTTTCAACGTGATAAGTATGGGGAAACATATCGACTGGTATAACTTTATCAATTACATAATTACTAGTTAATAATTCTAAGTCTCTAACTAATGTATTGGGATTACAAGATATATAAATAATTTTTTGACTAGCAATTTCTAAAAGATTAGTAATCATCTCTTTACTAAGTCCACTACGCGGGGGATCAATAATTACTACATCACTATTTTTATACTGTTCTTTAAAATCTTTAACATCACCACAAATGAACTTGGCATTTTTTATATCGTTCAATTTAACGTTTCTCAAAGCATCATTAACGGCAGATTTTTCTATCTCTATTCCAATTACTTGTCCAACATAATCACTGATCAATATTCCAATTGTTCCCGTTCCAGAATATAAATCTAAAGCTTTAGAATAATTTTTATTCTTTACTTCATCGACAACTAATTGATAAAGTTTAGGAGTAGTCAAATTGTTTACTTGGAAAAATGATTTACTAGATACATAAAAATATTTATCTAGAATCTTATCTTTTATATAACCAGTTCCCTTTTTTATTTCGTCATTGATAATGATCGTATCACAATCAGAAAAATAATCGATAAATTTTTCTTCATCTAATTTACCCTTAATACTGATCAATACCTCTTCTAGATTACTCGATTTAATTACGATTTGATCAAAAGAATTTTGGTTGTTAAAAAATGTTTTTACTCTCTTTATGACGTCATTTATCTTATCATTTACAATTAAACATTTATCGATATCTACTATTTCATTACTTTTTTCACGGTAAAGACCGATGTGATGATGATTGCTGTGAAGAGTTATTTTATTTCGATAATTAAAACTATCATTTGACGTCACAATTTTTTCTACTTTTATATCTTTAAACTTTTTATTAAATAATTCCTGAACTTTTTCTTCTTTAAATTTCTTTTCCCATTCGTATTTGAGATTTATTAATTTACACCCACCACATTCTTTTTCATATAGACAATTACTCTTGGTATACGACTCTCCTCTTTTTAAATATTTTACTACTCGACCGTTTGAAAAATTGTTTTTAGAGTTAACTATTTCTACTTCTACTTCATCACCTATAAGAGCATTATCGACAAAAATAACCTTATTATTATTTCTTGCTATACCACGTCCAAAGTGATCTAATTTTTCGATTTTTAAAGTTTTAGTTTCCATATTTTACTCGCTTTCTAGATATTATTATAAACGTATAAAAATTCTAAATCAACTAATAATAAAAATAGCTAAAAGGTGATGTTATGGAGATAATTGAGACTTTAAAAAAAGATACCGGTGAAAGTACAGATATCATTTTTAAACGAGAACAAATAGGTAATTTAGAGATATATTTAGTTTTTAGTGAAACACTAGCTAGTGGCGATTATATCAATGAATACATTTTAGAAAGTTTAGTAGAAGCTAGAGAAGTAACTAGTCAAAGCTTAGAAAATATATTACCAGATAGTAACACTTCAATACCTAAAAACTATCAAGAGATGTTAGAGTTTATCTATAAGGGATTCTGTCTTGTCATAACTAAAGGAAAAGTAATTGCCATTGAAGCCAAAAAGGATATCGATAGATCAGTTGCAACGGCTGAAAACGAAGTATCACTAGTCGGACCTAAAGATAGTTTTACAGAAAATTTTAATATGAATATCGGTCTAATTCGTAAAAGGATTAGAACTAATAAATTGCGCGTTGATGAAAAGTTTATAGGTCAGCTTTCCAATACTAAAGTTGGAATCTGTTATATGGAAAATATAGCTTCTAAAAAATTGATTCAAAATGTTAAAAGACGGCTTGCAGAAATAGATATCGATGGTATTATCGACAGTAGTTATCTAAAGAATAATCTAATCGATAAAAAGACGATTTTCCCAGTCATCAATCAAACTGAAAGACCAGATCTTGCCAGTCAATCGCTACTAGAGGGAAAAATAATAATCATTGCTGACAATAGTCCCTACGCCATCATCATTCCAACTTTCTTTCTAGACTATTTTCACGCTCCCGATGACTACTACCAAAAAAATATCAACATATCCTTTATTCGTCTCATTAGACTGCTCGCCTTTGCTATTGCTATTTTTATTCCTGGTCTCTATATAGCATATACAACTCACAATTCTTCCAGTCTTCCGATTAACTTGCTGATAAATCTAATCGTTCAAAGATCGAGTGTCCCCTTTCCCAGTTTTATCGAGTGCATCACCATGATTTTATGCTTCGAAATACTACGCGAAACAGATCTTCGAATTCCCTCTAAGACATCTAGTGCTATCTCTATACTGGGTGGATTAATTTTAGGGGAAGCAGCTGTTAGTGCCGGAATCATCTCACCGATTATGATTATCATAGTTGCCATTTCTTCAATCAGTGGTCTAATCTTTTCTAATCTAGCCATGATTTATCTAATTCGTTATCTGCGAATCATCAATATCTTCTTGTGTAGCATTTTTGGCATTTTTGGTTGTGTCATAACTTTTTTATTCATCATGATTGAACTTTCAGGAATTGAGAATTTCAATCTCTCATACATCGCTCCCTTTGCTCCGATCAACCGCGAAATCGATGATTCATTAATTAAAATTGATAACAAAGTTAAACGAAGAAATCCTCTTCTATCTAAAAAGAACAACATCAGGGGGCGATCATGAAAAAAATAATTATCGGATTAGGTATCATCATTCTTTTAATCGCCCTCGGAAATGTCAAATATACGGAATTAAACAATATCGGTATCATTGATACTATCGGAATTACCAAAGAAGAAAACGACTATAAAGTTTATGTCAAAGTATTAATCCCCCAAAAGAATGACGAAAACAATTACGAAATATACGACTTCAACTTAAAAAGTATGAATTATTTAATGAATGAGCTCTACAAAAAAGAAAATAAAGATATTCTTCTCTCTCATTTAAATCTTCTCATTCTAGATAATGATCTAACCAAAAAAGAATACAAAGAAATATTTAACTTTTTTCTAAACCAAGATTCTCGCTCTAACAATTTCAATGTAGTATCACTCCAAAACTTTAACAGTAAAATTCTTAATGAATCGTCATTAGATATCAATAATCTTTTAAATAACAATTATCAAAATACAGCTGAAATATATCCAGCTACTTTTAATGAAACCATAAGAGATATTTTAGAAAATGACATATCTTATCTCCCAATAATATCTTATAAAGACCAAAGTGAAGTTGAGGGAATGAAGATAATCTACAACAAGAATTACAATTTAAATCTCAAGGAAGCAACTATTATCAACATATTAAAGAATCGAGTTCAAAACATAAATACCACCATCGACGATAAACAGATAAAAGTAGTTAAACTGAATACTTTTATTGAAACGAATAAAAATAAAGTAACCATTACGATTACTAGTACTGTAAACGCCAAAGAAAATATCAAAGAGATATTCGAAAACTATTACCGCGATGAAATACTTAAATTTTTAAAAGAAAAAGATAACAGTTATATATTAAGTTTAATAAAAAAAGAAAATTATAATTACTTTAAGAATAATAAGGTAGTAAATATCGATTATGAAATTAATTTTAATACTCATGAAAATACTTCATCAATAATAAAAGGAAGTGATTATCTTGAAAAATAAAATCAATAATTACGATCTATTTTTCTTAATGATCTATTTTACATCTAGCTTAATATTTACAACTACTCTTTCAGTAGTCTGTGAGAACAGCATCTATCGAACTATTCCTAATATTCTTTTATCAATTGTTGCTTCTCTTGTAATAATACTGCTATTTTATTTAATAATTAATTTTAAGCCCAATAAATCGATATTTGAAAAACTAGACTTTCTTCCCCAGTTTTTATATAGTTTTATAAATGTCTTATTAATTATTACTACTTTTATTTATACAGTATTTTTAATAGATAGTACTTCTCTTTTCATAAACTTGAATTATCTTACCAATATGCATCCCAGTTTTTTAGTCATAACTGTTTTAGCATTAGTAATATATCTAAATACTAAAGGAATAAATACTATTATTAAAACTAGTACTCTAATATTTTATACTTATTTTTCTTTATTAGTTATAACCATTCTCTTTCTTTTTCCATATCTAAATATCTTGAACGTCTTACCAATTGAAATGGGATTTGATTTTAAATTGATCATCTTTAACTCATTAATTACCTTTACTCCTCTTTTACTTCTCTTAATCATCCCAAAACAAATGATCAGAGAACATGACAAAACTAATAAAAAAATGTTTATATATCTAATTGTTGTCATATCTCTCATAATAATTAAAACCATATTTTCGATAAGTATCCTAAGTTATCGTTACATATCACTTACTACTTATCCCAATATCGCTATTTTTAAAGAGATAAAACTCTTAAATTTCTTAGAAAGAATTGAACTAATTTTAGGTATCAGTCAGATCTTAGAATTATTTATTACCATGTCTTTTAGTTTTAATTACATCAAAGATGGTTTAATTAAGACATTAAAACCTAAAAAAGATATGAATAAGATTTATTCATACCTCATCGGACTATTTATCTTTCTTGCGACGATTACCTTTACTCATATCGATAATACGCTTTTGTGTTACAGTTTAATAACTTTTGTCATTACACACGTAGTAATATCATTTATCATATTTCTTCATAAAATTTTCACTTAATTTTCATATTAGTAAAATATAATTATAATGTACTAATTAGTACAAAAGGGTCACCAATCTCTCACCTGGTGACCCTTTTAATTGTTTTTAGATAAATCTTCCAGTGATGTCTTTACATCTTGTAATACTTTCCAATTGTTATCTTTGTTCTTTACTTCGAAACATATTACTAGACAACCATCTTCACCTAAATCGACAATAATTATATTTAAATTGTAACTTTTATCAATATCGGAATAGTAAACCTCTTTGGTATTGATAAAAGTTTTATAATTTTTAATCGATGTTTCTTTAGTATCAGTAGTAACTTCTCTACTTCCACTGTTTACGAATACTTCACTTAAATCGACTAATTCATCATAAGATAGATCAGACATATAAATAGATGAATAAGGTATATCATCGCGTTTAAAGTGACCTTCTTCGGTTGATGAATCATAGGTATAATTATATTCATTGGCAATTAGAAAACTGTAATCATGAATTTTTACTTCTATCTTTCTTCCATCTTGATCAATAAAATATCTTTTATAGAAATAGCCACCAAACAGTAGGGAAATTATTAATACTATAAATACTAAAATTCGTATATCTTTCTTTTGCAAAAAAACCACCTACACAATCTCTAAACTGTTCAAAACTATATCGTATGACTCCTGGTACAAATAAAAATCATCTTGTTTAGCAGAAAGGGTTACGACATATATTTTTTGATCACCAAATTTTACTTGGACATCTAAAAAACCATTCTCATCTTCGTATAAATATTGGTAATTATCATTATCGCGGTACGTATTTTTCATATTTAAATCTTTAACTACGTCATTGGCAAGTCTTAAAGCAATCGTCTCTTTATCATCGCTTATTTTATCGATGTCGTAATGGATAACTTTGACATTAATACTAGCGTTATTATCGCGATTATTAAGACGAACTAGATTACCATTGTCATAAGTCTTAACATCACTAAAAATTGTATCATGACTAAATTTTATATCATAAGAAGAATAATTGTAGATATTAAATTTATTATTGGATATATGAATGCTGTATAGTGAAAGTACAGAAATTGCGACCACGATGACAATAAAAACATTTTTTAAAATAGACATTTTTTTCATTATGCACCCTCCACTATAACGACAATATACCCGGAATAATCTTTAACGGAAACTCTTAAACTATCTTTTTTATAAGTACCATTATCTAAAGCAAAGCCATTATCAGTTAAATAATCTACATAAAGTTTAATTATATCGCTATTCTCACTATCAGATTTATTGGTATAGCGATATATCTTGAAGTTACCCTTTCGAAAAGAGGCATTTAATGTAACAGGAAATAAATCAGAAATTGCTGGAATATTTTTATCTAATTTGACGTTTTTAGCAAGTTTTAAATCGGAATCAGTATTTTTTGGCAATACTTTTATACGGGAGAATTTTCTATTAGCTAACCTTTTGAAATCGTGTTTAAAATATTTAACTGATAAAGCTACGTTAAACGATGAATTTCTACCGGCTAGAACTGTATTTATTCCCACTAACTGTAGGTTGCGATTAAATATTGGACTAGAATTATCTTTTTTAGTAAGTGGCATACTTATAAGTAAAGAATCATCACTACCTGTAATTTTGTATCCTGAAGATATAGTTAGTCCCAGTCCTAAACTAGAAGAGATGGTTACGACATTGTCATAAGATGTAATTTCATCATAGGAAACATCGACACCTACTCCTACTTCTCTATCTAATTTTAAAAGAGTAAGTCCCACTTCTTCATAATTTTTAATAATGCCATCTACTTTTACTTTTTCGCCATTAAAAGTAAGTGATAGATTATCTAACTCATCTAAAGCATCGATACTAGTTAGGACAACACCACTTCTGACAAAGAATGATACATAACTATCGTTTTCTCCATTTAACAATAAAACTTTGTCTTTATTAGCATTATAAATATTAACTACTCTACGGTTATCTAACACTAGATAATTATAATTTTTAAAACTTGGATTATATCGCAAGAAAGTTCCAAAAACATTGACTGAACCACGACTCAAAAGACGTTCTCTAACTTCTTTATAGTTGATTGCGTTAAGATAATCTCTTTGATATTCAAACATGACTTTATTAACTTTGTATTGATTACTCATCTCTTCATAGACGACATCTAAAGTAAATATGGCAGGATTGATACTATCTACTGTAACATCAACTAAATAATGGGAATTAAACAATTTTTGAATTTTAACTTGTGAAATGTTTTGAAACGAAAAATTAGTCATCTTAAAGTGATTGATCAAAGAGTTTATCTCATTGATCTTACTTGTCCATACAGGGTTTTCATTTCTTATATCATCTAGAATTTTTAAATCATCACGGACAAAATATTTAAGGATTCTGTCTTGATCTACATTAGGACTCTTAAAATTATTTACAAAATTTCTACTTACCAAATCAATTTTATTTAACTCTTCATCACTAATCGCTAGTTCTTGATAAGAAGAATTGACTTTTAGATTAAAGTTTAAATTAGGATTATATCTCTCTTTAAGACGTAATGCATAAATTAACAGAAAAGCAATAATGATGCCCAATAAAATATCTAAAATGTACTTAAAAACATTCTTTTTCATTACATCACCTACTTACTCAAATCTAGTAAAACCAATCTATTAATCTCTTGTGATAACGTACTAGCATTACTACCATTGATAAACGAATCCAAAATAGCATCTTCAAAAGTATTAGTATAACTCTCCATACTGCGTTTACTTATCGTCTTTCTAGCTTCATTTAAACTAATCTCTTCACGATTGTTTTGTTTTCTAAGTAAATTGATATTGGAAAGAGCAACTTCTACTACATTTTTAGAATATTCTTCACGTTCAACACTTTTTAAAAATTTAGAATAGTTGACATAATCATCGATAACTAAATCATCTAATTTATAATTTTGAGCGGTTAAATAATAATTAAGTGCACTAATCATTTCGCCTGTAACTAAATCTTGGGCTACACTATTTTTGACATAATAACCATCATTCATCTTTATGGCATAGCTTTTCTTAAGTTTATCGTAATCTTTAAATTCATCACCAAGATTTATTTTTTTCACTAAAGCATGATAATTATCACTGGAAAATAAAACATTAGCACTAAATCCCGTCTCTTTACCAAATTCGATGACATCTACTAACCTTTTATCGGTCGGATAACGATTTTTAAAATTGTTCAAACGAACTAATAGATCATTCATTAATGATTTATCAACGGAACAAAAAGAATTGAAATAAATGTTTAAATTAGACTTATAATTATTAGCTATGGTTTGGTAACTTATATCATTACACTTATTACTAGTGACAGAATTAGAATTTATTTCATTTTCGACGAACAAAAAAAATTCGGACTTATCAGTAGGATAAAACTCCTCTTCTTCTTTGCGATATAGATCACGACACATTTTTATATTAGTTCTAGTCGAGCAAAAGCTCATAAATTCATTCTCAGTCAAAAAGTTTTTACCATCATTCATCTTATATGAAATAGTGAGAACTAACCCGATTAAAACGAATGCCCCAAGTGATAAAAAGACGACAGCTAAACCACTGTTTATCGGTTTTGTCTCACGCTTAAAAGAAGATTTCTTTTTTGCTACTTTGCGAAGTGATACGAAATCCAATTCCTTAGTACTTTCGACATCATTTTTTAAGTTGACAAAAGAAAATCCGCAATTAGAACAAAACTTGACATCTTTAGCAAAGCTTTTACCACATTTTGGACACTTCATACTAATATTCCTCTACCTCAAAATTTGCAAATTTCTTAATGAAATCACTAGATAAATGATCTTCTTTTAACTGAATTCCAAAGAAGTTAACTGAATAAACTAATTTATCAGAAACCGCAATTAATAAATAACCAGTCTCTTTATCATTTTGATCTCTATCAACAAAGTAACAAGCATCATATCCAGCTATCTTTTCACATACAATCGTTTTGGGATCATTAGCGTATTCAACAGCTAAATCTTTTAAATTATTCTTTATTAAATGACCCAAATTGATATCCATATTGTAGATATCATTATTACTAAATGTATAGCGGAACATCGCATGATAATTGTCGAACATCGAATCAATTGGTTCAAACTCATCATCAATACTAACCTTAACATTTATACCGTGTTCAAAAGATTCATTGTTATTAGATTTTAAATTGAAGACGTACTTATCATTTTCTTTATCATACAACTTTACAGCTTTACTATCTTTATTAAATGATTCTAAAATATCTTTAACAGCATCAAAAGAAATAACACCATTACTAGTCTTTAAAGTTAATGACAAATATCTTTCATCAAAAATATTGAAAACCACATACCAAATAGATTCGTAAACATCTACATTTAAAGTATTAACCTGAACGTAGTAGTAAGTTTTACCAGCAACTTTAAAATTACCGTCTTTAAACTTAGTATCTTTATATGTTTCATTAGAATTAATCTGATCTTTAAACTCTTTCAAAGATTTATCAACATTAGTATTTAAATTCATATCGATATTTAATAATACGCTTCCATCTTCATTTTGAAATTCTTGATTGAAAGAATTAGTAAGATAATATTTTTTTACACAATCAGGGTATTTGAAATTTATTTTTTTAGAATCGTTATCATATATATAATCGCTGTTCAAATTGTAATTAGAACATACTTGCTCCAAATTATGATCGTTTAGAGCTTGTACTTTAACTTCATCAAAATTGGCAAAACCACTATCAACTTTTTTCTCGGTACTACTCAATTGTAAAAAGAAGCCTCCCCCAATTACGACAATACCTACTATAAAAATCATAACTGCTAATATCTTTTTCATATCCAACACCCTTTATTCTATATCAAATATAATTATACAATAAATATGGTAAAAAAGGAAGTATAAAACTAGTATTTACAGCTCGATCGATAAAACTAAAAATCTTTTTAGCACCTGTTGTAATTACATCTTCTATTTTCTTGGAAATATATCTTCCCGTGTTGGAAAAACGATTATCATAATCTCTAGTCGTGTTCTCTAAATAGTTGTTAATATCAATTTTTTTACCAGCTTTGACATCTTTTTCAAATTGATCTATCGCCTCATTAGTAAGAATTGTCTTCTGTTCCAATTCTCCTTCATAATAACCGTTAGTACTAGCAATAATCATTCCTAAAAAAGAGATTATCACTACTAGAACGACAACTTTCAAAATATCAGATTTTTTCATTTTGTTCTCCTATATATTTAATTAATATTTTTGATAGTGCAACCACACTATTATTAACTTCAACGATGTCATTATCACTGCCACCTATCTCAAAAAGAAAGGTATACTTTGAAAAGTCTTGATTATATATTCCATTTACTCCTTTACCACTTTTTTTATAAATGCCTCGACTAATAGTTGGATATTCTTCTTTCAACATACTATCTATGATTTCTGCTTCTTTTAAATTATCTTTATATTTGTCGTGATCAAGTCCAACTAATATCATTATCTTGGCATACTTTTCTCCCTTAATCGTGGTAGTAGTTATACTTCTCTTAACTGAATCGCGATGTAAATCGATAAAATACTTTAAACTGCTGTGATTCTTCTTAGCACTTTCCATAAACATTTTAGTAACCTTGTAACTCTTATTGTATTTCCAGTTATTTGTATTTAAAATATCCTTAACACTATTTTCTTCTACTAAAGAATTAATCCCAGCTTTATCTAAATTTTCTTTCAAGATGTAACTAGCCATCATGACGTTGGGTTTTATGTTGTAATTCTCTAAACTTTTAGCGCTGTACTCTTCGGTTTGATGAGAATTATAAATGTATACCAATGGTTCTTTATTAACTTTAGCAACCGGAGCTTCACTATTTACTTTAACACTTTTTAAAGATACTTCATCATATATAAATTTACTTCCTTCCAATTTAACTAGATTTTGATATATCCCCTTAAAATCGTAATAGTCATTTAATGCATCTGCTTTAATACTAGAAGAAGATTTGATTAAATAGTGATAAAAATTGTTATTACCTAGTTCTAAATTAACTCTATCTAAAAGAGAAAAAGTAATACTAAATGAAACCGTTAAAAACACAATAAAGACCAGAACCTTAAATTTAATCTTCTTCATATTATCACCATAATAATTATTATATTTCTTCAAACCAAGAATTTTGACGATATATGAAAAAAAGAAAGAATTATATTTCTTTCTCTAAATCGTGAATACTATTATTAATACCCTTACTAAGTAATTTACTCAACTTTTCAGTAACAAAATCGACTTCTTTGGGTGTAACCATTAAATTATATCCAATCGGTGTCAAAACTTCAAAGATTAAACTTTTTATCTCTTCTTCATTAAGAGTACCCATCATTCCTAACAATTCTTCTTTTTCACTAGATGTTAAACTACTAGTATCACTATCTAAATAATTATCCATAGTACTCACTCTAAGTTTACTAGATGGTTTATTAGAATTCTTTTTATTATAACTAATCTTTTTCTCTAAAAAACTAATCGTATCACCGACAATCGTAACTGCATCGACAACAGTTGGAACACCAATGGCCAAAACCTCAACCCCTAATGTATCTTTAGATATTTCTCTTCGGTAATTGCCAATTCCCGAACCGGGTGAAATTCCAGCAGTCGTTATTTGAATCGTTTTATTGAGACGATTGATACTACTGGCAGCTAGACTATCGATAACGATTACCAAATCTACTTCTATTTCTTTTAACACACCGCGAATTATATCGAGAGCTTCAATTCCTGTATTTCCCATAACGCCCGGTGAGATACTAGCTACGTTTCTGAATCCTTCCGATACACTAACTTGATCTATTTCAAAGATATGTCTAGTTACGACGATATTATCTGAAGTTCTAACTCCTAAACTATCGGGAGTTGAATTGCCATTTCCCAGCCCTACTACTAAAATTTTACTATTCTCTTTAGCAACGCTAGAAAATAAATTTTTAAACTCCCTTTGAAAAACATGGTATACTTTGTCAAAGTTTTCACTATCGGTAACATCGTCAAAACTGATTGTGATATATTTACCACACTTTTTGTTTAAAGCTTCCACCTCTTTTAAAATTTCTACTCGAAAAACATTTATATCGTCATAATTTTCTTCTTCTCTTTTTATGTTTTCATCCAATTCATAATTGGCAAGAGATTCCTCAATTAGATCCGTTCTAATGTGATAATTCTTTAAATCAATTTCCCTGTTCATAAAATCACCATTAGTATTATGGACAAAATCAGCCAAAATAACTATATTTTTAATATTTTGTTTGCAATTTAGTTACATATTTGTTAGAATATATTTAGTCAAAAAAGCGAGGTGAAAAAATGCCAAATATTAAAAGTGCTAAAAAGAGAGTTATTACCAGTGAAAAGAAACGTGTAAATAATAACGTTAAAACTGCTACTGCTAAAAATGCAATTAAAAATGTAGAAAGAGCTGTTAAAGCAGGACAAAAAGATGATGAAAAATTAAAAGTTGCTATTAAGGCTATTGATAAAGCACAAGCTAAAGGACTTATTCATAAAAATAAAGCAGCTAGAGAGAAATCAAGATTGACAAAAATGAACAATAATGTGAAGTAATGAAATTACTTCTTTTTTTTAGACTAATTTATTGTTAAAATAGTATTAGGTGAAAATAATGAAGAAAATAATTAGCTATACAATAATACTTGCCTTGTTGGTAACTATATACATATATCGCGATGATTTAGCCGATAAAATAGCGGCGATGTTGGTCGGAAATAAGACAGTTTCCGAATTATCGCCCAATAAATATTACAAACCAGTCGATTACGATTACGTCCAGATAACTGATGATTTCGTCGCTAAAGATCGTCAACATCTTTTAAACATATACTACACCATCGTCAATAGTGGCGCTGATGATTTTTATTTTAAATGTAGTGATGAGTATGAAGAATGTATAAATGATGTGAAGGAAATATCCAATAATCAAGAAGAAATGTCTAACTTGAATTGTTTTGTAAGTCCATTTAATAGTTTTGATCGACTTGAGACGACCTTTGATAATATCGGAAATGTTGAAATAAAATCTGTCAAACACTACTCTAGTGAAGAGATTGCAGCAGTTGAAGAAAAAATGCAACTGATCAATAATAAAATTACCAATACAACTAACCAAAGAGAAATAATAAAATTCATTCATGATGAAATAATTAATACGACAAAATATGATAAAGACCGAAGCGATTTAGGAATAACGAAATATAAATCAGATATTGCTTACGGTCCCCTAGTTCAAGGATACGCCCTTTGTGGTGGTTATTCAGATGCGATGGCCCTATTTTTAGATTACTACGATATTCCAAACTTTAAAGTGATAAGTGAGAATCATGTCTGGAATGCAGTAAAGATTGAAAACAAATGGTTACATCTCGATCTAACTTGGGATGATCCAGTAAGTGCTAATGATAATCGTGATAATCTAGAATATACTTTCTTCCTTATCGATAATAAAGAATTAACTAAATTAAATACTAATGAACATCTCTTTGATAAAGAAGTGTTTAAAGAAATAAGCGTATAAAAAAAGCTCTTAATTTTGTTAAGAGCCTTTTCTTTATTGTAATTTCAACCGCACCATTTTATTTATATTTTAATTCTATATCATAAGCACATTTATAGTCAAATA
>CANRCI010000016.1 GCA_947629075.1 uncultured Bacilli bacterium
GATGCTGATGATAAAGTTATTATAAAGAAATTTGGTGATATGACTAGTATGCATAGTTATGAAGAAGTTGTTGATTCAGACGACGAAACTTATTGGGGAGCATATTTGAATAATACATGGCTTCGAGAACAAGGTATAGAAAAATATTTAGTTAAAGATACTTATTATGTAGATAATGTTCAAAAAAAACCTAATGATAGTACTATTGGTAGTTATAAAAATACTATATGTAAAGATAAAAATACTACTGCAACAACAAAAGATTGTGTAAAAACAGATAAAACATGGAAAGGGTATGTTGGACTTCCAATTGTTGGTGAATTATTTGCATATCCATTAGGAGGAAATGATGTACATGATTATAAGACGGCTACCATGACTCCATATGGCGATGGTAGCTGGCCAATGATTGGAGCATTTGAGTCAGAAACCCAAGGTATATTTCAAGAACCATATGAACATACTTTTGCTGTAAAACCATGTATTACTTTAAAAGAAGAAGTCATTATAAAAGAAGGAGATGGAAAGACTCCTAAAACAGCATTTAAAATAGCTTTACCAAATGAATCTAGGTAATGTTAAAAATAGATTTTTACCAGTTATAATTAATGATAATTGACCAATAGATATTATTGGTCAATTTTTTTACTGTTTACGTGTCAAAAGTATAAAAAAAACTTTAAACATATACCTTTTTTTGCTATAATGATATCAAAGGTGATTTAATATGAGGATAATATGTGTAGGACAAGCTGCATATGATATAACTTTACCTCTTGATCATTTTCCAATTGAGAATAAAAAGGTGAGAGTTGCAGATAGAATTGAGTGCGGTGGTGGTAGTGCTTCAAACTGCGCTTATCTTCTTGCTAAGTGGGGTATGGAGACTTACTTCGCTGGTGTTATTGGTGATGATTACTATGGTAATGAAATAGTAAGAGAATTTGAAGAAGTTGGAGTTAATACCAAATATCTAGAAAAAACCGATAAGTATCGTACTACTTCTAGTTATATAGTAGCAAATACTGAGAGTGGAACGAGAACGATACTTACCAGTCGCGACAATGGAATTAAGATGTCAAAAAGAGATGTCGATGACAAATTCGATATCATATTATTGGATGGTTACGAAAGTGAATTCGCTAAAAAAGTAATTAAAAATAATCCTAAAGCAATAAAAATACTTGATGCCGGAAGTCTTAAAGAAAAGACTGTTGAACTTGCTCATCTTGTCGATTACGTTGTGTGTTCTAAAGATTTTGCTGAAGAATTTACTCAGAAAAAAATTGATTATACAGATTTGAAAACCCTTATATCTGTGTATAATGATTTGCGTCGTAACTTTAAAAATAATATCGTAATTACTCTTGAAGATAAAGGATGCTTTACTTATGATGGTGGATATAAAATAGCCCCAACCCTTAAGAAAAAAGCAGTTGACTCAACGGGAGCAGGAGACATCTATCACGGAGCGTTTACCTACTGTCTTGCTAATAATTTTGAAATGGTTAAAACTTTGAAAATAGCTAATATAGCAGGAGCTCTATCTGTTGAAAAAATAGGTGGTAGATATTCAATCCCAACTTTAGAAGAGACGATGAAAGTATACGATGAATATGGTGTATCGAAATAGTATGCCAAAACTCGATCTCCATGGTGATGATAGAATTAGTGCTAAAATAAAAGTATTGGATTTTATCAATGATAATTTAAAACTTGGTAATTATGAAGTAGCAATCATTCATGGTATTGGTTCAGGAATTTTAAAACGTGAAGTTCATAAATTATTAAGGGAAAATAAAATGGTAGAGGAGTTTGGAATAGACTATTTTAATGAAGGGTGTACGCTTGTTAAAATCAGTAAATTTAATTGACATAATTGGACAAATGTGATATAATAAGCGGCAGAAAAGTGAGAGGAGTGAATCTGGATGTATACAGAATATTCTGATGAAGAGGAAAGAAAGGGCTTTCCGATAAGAGATTTTTTAATAAAACTCGTTTTGGTAATAGTTGCAATATTCTTACTTATGTGGCTTTTACCTACTAAAAATGTTAATTTAGATGGAATAACTGATAAAATATTTAATGCTAATCTTCAAACGATGAAGGAAGCTGCTATTCCATACTTTACGACTGAACGATTACCTAAAAATGTTGGTGATAAGGTAACGCTTACTCTTGAAGATATGATTAATAAGAAGTTAGTTTTACCTATTACTGATAAAAATGGTGATGCTTGTGATGTAAAGAGATCATACGTTTCTTTAGAGAAAAAAGATAGTGAGTACTTAATGACTGTAAACTTGAAATGTGGTGAAGAAGAAGATTACATTAGAGTATACTTGGGTTGTTATTCGTACTGTGAGAGTGACGTATGTGAAAAACAAGTAGACGATACAGTTGCCAGTGATAAGACTCCGACAACTAATAGTGGTAGTGGTGGTATTAAGAATCCGACAACTATTACTGATACAGTTGTGGGTGGACCTTCATGTTCACTTGAAATAGTAAGTGGTAATAAGGGAAGTAATAATTGGTATCTTGGTAATGTAGTCGTTGGATTTAGAAATAAGTCAACTTCTACTAGTGGTGCTAAGATAACTAGTTATGGACTTACTACAAGTAGTAATGTAACTTATAATAAGTTAACTAAATATACCGTTAATAAAGATGGATCTACTAAAGTTTATGGATTTGTAAAAGATTCTAAAGGTAAGACTGCTATTTGTACAATTACAGTAAATAGAGATACAGTTGATCCTAGTTGTAATGTTGGTGTTCTTAGCGGTGTTAAGAATTCTAGTGGTGTTTATGTAACTGATGTAACCGTAGGATTTACTAGTAGAACTGATAAGACTAGTGGTGTTGATCGTTATGGTATGGCGACTTCATCAACCCCTAATTACAATAGTAAATCATCATTAAAAGTTACTAGTGATGGAACTAAGACCGTTTATGGTTATGTAAAAGATAAAGCTGGCCATGCTAGAGTATGTAGTGTTAAGATTAGTGTTAAAAAAGCTAGTGATCAATCTAAAGTTTCAATTCCTTCATGTAGCTTATCAGTAAGTGGTAGTAAGGGAATGAACGATTGGTATGTCGGTAATGCTACAGTATCATTCAGTTCAAAATCTAGTACTGATGGAGCAAAGATTACTTCATACGGAATTGGTACTAGCGAAAATTACAATGGTCAAAACAGTTATGTTGTAAATAAAGACGGTAGTTATACAATCTTTGGATATGTTAAAGATTCTAATGGATATACAGCAACTTGTAGCAAGACATTAAAACGTGATGCTACTAAACCAAATTGTAGCTTAGCTGTTCAAAGCGGTACTTATAATAGTGCTGGATATTATACAAGTAATGTTGTAGTAGGATTCAAGACTAGAAGTGATGCTACTAGTGGTGTTGGTTCATATGGAATTGGTAAATCATTAGAATATAATAGTAATACAACTTATACAGTTAATAGTGATGGAACACATACAGTGTATGGTTACTTAAGAGATAATGCTGGTAATACTAATACATGTTCAATAAAGGTTGAAAAGAAATCATTATCATATGAATGGCAATATAAAAAGCATATTGAAAAAGGTTATACAGCTTGGAGTGATTGGACAACTAAAGAATATACATTAAATGCTAAACCTACATTTAAAAAGACTGATACTGAAGAAGTTGAAGATCTTGGAGGTACTAAAGTTCAAGATGGTTATGAGTACCAAGTTGGAGATCCGATTACAGTAAAAGATCGTGAATACTATACGACGATTACTGAAACTCGTTGTAGTGGTTATAATTACTATCGTGTAAGTGGTTCAACTTCAACTTATGCTGTAAAAGCTAACGATGACAATTGGAAGTATGTTGGTATTGTATCTGTTTCAAGTCCACCTTCAAATACATTCTCAACTAAGTATGAATTTGTTGGATTAGATTGGGATAGATGTGGAAATAGTTGTCTATATACTCCTTATACGAGATGGAAAAAATATACTAGAACAACAGCATCAGTTTCTGGAAGTGGTGCCAACTCAACAATTACTACTAATGGTGTTAAAGTAACTTGTGCTAATACTACTAAAGTTTCAACTAAACTATACTTAGATGTAACTACAGTAGTTGGTTATAACAAGACGAGAACAATAAAATATAAGACAGTTTATAAATATAGATACAGAAATAGACGTATTTCAACTGAAGCACACGATGAATTTAAATGGAGTACTTACAACAACAAGACCCTTATCGATGATGGTTGGTCAATGACCGGAAATAAGCGTATTGCTAGTTAGGAGTGAGAAAATATGGATGAAAATGAAAATAAAACAATAGAACAAGACATTGAAGAGCAAGAAATCGAGGAAGTGGAAGAAGATGTAAATTCTTCTCCTGAAAATGAAAATCTAGTGGAGCCTGAAACAGAAGAAAATGATGATGAAGTAGATTATACAACTGATTTCAATGAGAAGTTTAAAATTACTAACAAAGGTAAGATTACTAAGATTGCAAGACTTGTTCATGCTGATGAAAATAATGAAGTCGTATTTGGTGACGTTATTGTTTATTACGAATTAGGGTTCCCTGAGAAATTAAAATTTTCTCCTGAACTTATTAGGCAACTTGCGCGTGATAATAATATAGAAGCAAATAGTGTTGACGAGCTACTTAATGCTCTTGTAGATGGTGGATTACTTAAAACTTACAATAGTAAATCAGAAGAAGAAGTAGCTGAATGCGTTGCTGAATTCCAAAAGGAAATCGATGATAAGTTAGAGTTCTATTCTAAAAATAATGAATTAGATGAAGAAGAGCAAAAGAAAGCTAGAAATTGGTTAAAAACACTTGGTGTAGGTGCTCTAGCAGCTTCTGCTTTAGGTGGTGGTGCTCTACTTGCCAACTACTTATTCAACGGTAATGAAGCAAAAGTTGATGAAGATAATAAGAATAGCAATACCGACTTTTCAAAAATGTCAATTGAAGAATTGATGAAAGTAGGAAATGCTAATCAAAAAGAATTCTTTTCTCAAACGATAGACTTTTTAGATAATTCTTATAATTTAACTCATAAAGAAAAGAACTTTAGAATTGATGCCGATAAAGATAAATATTTAGACTTTACTGTTCAAGAAGTTGTATCTGCTCAATTATTGTTAAATAATTATGATCAAAACTATTTGAACGATTTAGTTGAAGGTGGATTAGAACTTGATAGTGTTGATCTAGAAACTAACTTCAATTCATTTATGGCTAAATACCTTACTTATTCAATGACTGCTCATGAGAATAGTGGTATCGATTCATTGATTAATGATGAATCATCTAAAAAATTATTCTTATCTTTAGAAGATGCAGTTATAGCTTATAATAATGATGCTACTCAAGAAAACATGAACAACATTTGTCGCATTTCTTGGGATACATATTTGAGAAGTGGAGCTACTGGAGAACAAGCTAATAAGTTAGAAAGTGGTGAAAACCTTTCTAATGAAGAAGTTGTTTCTAGACTTGCTTCTATGCCAGTTGTCGGGTTAACTATTGAACATAGAAATACACCTGAAATCTTAGTTTATACTGGTGAAAGTATTGATAATGGTGGTATTGAAAAGGAAACTAAACTTATAAGAACTGTTAAGGGAGATAATGAACAAGTAATCGAAAATGAACTTAACAATGATAAGTATAGTCCTATCGCATATGGTAACAGCGATATAATTACTGAAATGAATCGTTCTGGTGGTGACTGTATTAAAGAAACTAGTGCCAGATTAAACGATATGATTTTAGCAGCTGTTGACGATCATAATAATGAGATCGAAGTTGCTAAAGAGAGATTAGTTACTGAATTACGTAATAATGGTGAAGATGATTTAGCTGTTGAGGTATCTTCTGCTAAAGTTGGTGAATATGGTAATTTACCAAAAGATTTAGTATCTAAATTAAATAGCGATAAAGATAGTAAAGATGCATTAGATTTTTATAATAAAACACTTTCTGGTGATACGATTGTGCCATCAGCTAATGATTTTATAAATGCTATTGATAAAGAACAGATGACTAAAGAAAATTATCAAGGTCATGAAGATAATTTAGATATATTAATTGGTAATCGTGTTAATACTTATAAGTTAGAAGATATTCAAAATTATGCTAATATTGGATCTACTACTACTAGTAGTAGTAAAAAAGTAAATAAGAGTGATTTAACTCCATCTGAACGACAAGAAGCTGAAAGACAAGAACAAGAAATCAATGCTAAATATAAGATTGAGGAGTTAGCTGATAATCAAGCTGCCTTGTTAAGTCACAGTTTCTTACAATCAACTAATGTTTATAAGTTTGCTGATCCTTTGACTGATAGAAATATCGATCTTAATAATGGAAAGTGGAACTTTGTATCAGGTGTTAAAGCTACTGCAAGTTATAAAGATCATAAACGTATAACGGTTAAAGATTCACAAATTCAAGCACAATTGAAGAGAGATTCTGCTAATTTTGCTAAACAGTTAGATAGTTTATCAGCAGCTGAAAAGAATGCTTATGCTAAAAAGTATGGTTCTAACTGGAGAACTGATGCTATTCAAAAATTTGAAGGTAGATGGACTGAACTTGTTTCAGATCAATTAGAGAAACAATATCAAGCTGGTATAAAAGCTGATGCCGAGAGTATTTGGCAAAAAGCTATGCAAGAAGCAATGCAAGAAAATGCCAATGAGGAACAAAAACGTCAAGAGGAAGCTGATAAGCAAGAACAACAAGAACAAGAAGAAAATAAAGACAAAGATAATAACGGTGTTGATGATAGCGACATAAATAATGGTGATCAAAGCGTTGAGGACGAAGTTCCAGTTGATCAAGTTGTAGATCCTGATTTGCCTGGAGGTAATGATGGTCAAGATGAACAATTAGTTGAAGATGCTAATGGAAACGCGGTAAGTAATAAAGATAACTTACAACAAGTTCCTAAAGTAGAGTCAACTCAACCTGAAGTTCAAAAAAATGACCAACAAACATCTAGTCAACCAACTAGTTCTGTTGAAAGCAAAGAATCTGAAGCTGTAAAAGAGGCTGTTAGCAACAGAGAACAACTTCTTTCACAAACGAAGGAAGAATTACAAAAAGATAAAGAAGCATTAGAACAAGCTAAGATTGAGCAAGAAAAACAAAATGCTGAACAAAAAGCTGTCGATGAAGCTAGTAAAGATAACGAATCACTTCAAAAAGCTTTGTCTGAAGAAGTAAGTAAATCATTACTAAAATAAGTCGTAATATTTAGTTATTAAAGAAGGAGTTTATTCCTTCTTTTTTCTTTTTATAAGCATACAATTATGGTATAATGAAGAGTATAGGGAGTGATTTTTGTTGCGTATCGTCGTTAGTGCTGGTGGTACTGGTGGACATATTTATCCAGCTTTAGCTATCATAAATAAATTAAAAGAAAAAGATAAAAATTTAGAAGTTTTATACATTGGTACTACAGACAGAATGGAAGCTGATATCGTACCTAAATTGGGATATCGAAAAAATCCTTTTAAAAATATCAAAGTTTTAACTTCTTTTGTTAGAGGAGTAAAGAAAGCGAAACGCGAAATAAAAAAATTTAGGCCAGATATCGTTTTAGGCATTGGCGGTTATATAACACTTCCAGTTGTTTTAGCAGCTCACAGTTTGGGGATAAAAACTTTTATTCATGAACAAAATTCTATTCCGGGATTATCGAATAAGATTTTAAATCGAGTAGCTGATAAAATTGGGGTTTCATTAGAGAGCAGTATTAAATATTTTGATTCTAAAAAAGTTATTTTTACTGGTAATCCACGAAGTGAAGAGGCTTGTAAGGCAGCTAAAGTTAATAAGAGTGAATTTAATTTATCCAAGGATAAGAAATTGGTATTAATCGTCATGGGAAGTTTAGGAAGTGCTACTATAAACAATAGTATGAAAGAAATATTACCAGCCTTTAAAGATAAAAATTATGAAGTTTTGTTTGTAACAGGTAAAAATTATTATGACTATTACCGAGAAATGAAAATACCTAAAAATGTAAAATTAGTACCTTTTTTAGATAATATGTTGGGAGTTTTGAAGAGTAGTGATTTAATCGTATCGCGTGCTGGAGCCTCAACTATTGCAGAAATTACAGCTTTGGGACTTCCTAGTATTTTGGTTCCTTCTCCTTATGTGACACATAATCACCAAGTAGAAAATGCTTTAGTACTAGAGAGGGCCAATGCTTCCAAAATCATTTATGAGAATGAATTTTCAAAGGATAAATTACTTTCAGAGATCGATAATATCTTAAATGATAAAAAGAAATATGATATAATGTGTGATAGTAATCGCAAATTAGGAATTACTAATAGTGCGACTAAAATAAGTGAAATAATAATTAATTTAGTGAATGGTGATTAAAATGAATGTAGTTGATACAATAAAAAAGATGGATTTAGGAAAAGTAGTAGAGAATGCTTCACTAAAGAATTATACAACTTATAAAGTTGGCGGAGATGCATTACTTATTGTTTATCCTAAAGATGTAAAGAGATTGATACAACTTGTTAAATTGTGTCGTGAAAACAGTGTTAAATTTAAAGTTTTAGGTTTTGGTTCTAATGTTTTATTTAGTGATAATTTCTACGATGGAATTATAATTAAATTGGATGAATTTAATGAGGTTAAATGGTTCAATAACAGTGTTACGGTAGGAGCAGGTTATAGTCTTATGAAGTTGTCACTACAAGCATTGAAGAAAGGCCTATCTGGTTTAGAATTTGCTACTGGTATACCTGGTAGTATTGGTGGTGCTGTCTATATGAATGCTGGTGCCTATAAACGAGATATGGGATACATCGTCAGTAAAGTACGAGTTTTGACACCTGATTATCGCGTTATCAATATGAATAATTCAGAACTGGACTTTCACTATCGTTCTTCATTTTTTCAAAAGAATCCAGACTATATCTGTCTTGAAGCAACCTTACTTCTAAAAAAAGGTAATCGAGAAGAAATGAATGCTTTAGTTAAAGATCGTCGTGAGCGAAGAATGAAATCACAACCTTTAGATTATCCTTCAGCTGGAAGTGTATTCAGAAATCCTGATGATGTACCAGCTGGTAAATTAATCGATGATTTAGGATTGAAAGGACTTACTAAAGGTGGAGCTAAAGTAAGTGATAAACACGCTAATTTTATTATAAATATTGGGGGAGCAACAGCTAACGATTTAAAAGAATTGATTACGTTTGTTCATGATACGGTTGAAGAAAATTATGGAATAGATTTGAAAGTAGAACAAGAATTCGTAAATTGGGAGTAATGCTTTATGGCAAAGAAAGTTAAGAAGAGAAGACTTAAAATTTTACCTTGTTTAATATTAGTGGTAATCCTGATATTCATATACTTAATAGTAGAGTTTCTACTAGATGTTAAGACGATGAATATTTTTATTCATGGTAATAATCTTCTTAGCGATCAAGAAATTATTGATCTCGGTGGACTTTCTAATTATCCCAGTTTTTTAAAGACATTTCCCTCTAGTGTAGAACATAGAATATTAAAAAATCCATTAGTTAAAAGTGTCGATGTAAAACCAAAATTTTTTAATGTCTTCGATATTACTGTTGAAGAAAAAGAAATAATTTTTTATGACAACAATAGTGAGAAATACGTTCTAAGTGATGGTAGTAAAGTAGAGTTGAATGATATAAATGGAGTTCCTGTTCTTTTGAACTATATTCCAGATACTGTCTCTAATACATTCATAACTCGTTTTGCACTCATCTCACCATCGATAAGGGAACACATATCAGAGATAAAGTATGAACCATCCAGTTATGATTCCACCCGTTTTTTATTTTATATGAGTGATGGCAATTACGTCTATATCAATAATTCCAGTTTAGATTCGATTAAATATTATGATACTATTTATCCTAATTTAGATGGTAAGAAAGGAATCCTTTATCTAGATTCTGGTTATGGTGAAGCAAGTCAATTTAAGATTTTAGAAAAATAAAAAAGTTAGGAATGATTTTCCTAACTTTTTAAAAATAATTGTTATAGGTTGGATATTGATAATATGGATATGGGTATGGATACGGATAGTAAACTGGATAATAGTTTTGATTGTTATTAGCAAGAGCACTTCCAGCCAAACCACCTAAAATGAATGGAACAGCGAAACCACCACCAAAGAAACGATCACCATTGTTTCTAGAAAAACCGTTTCTGTTCATTGGATAATATCTTTGATTATACATTTTATACCTCCTTACTTTATAATATGAAATAAAGTTGGGGTGATGTAGTACATAAAAAAATAGTTTATTTAAACTATTTTTTAAGTCTTATAAAATTTATACTTGGATGATTAAACAATCTGAAAGGAAGGACAGTTGTACCAATTCCACCAGATACGAAAAGGTGGGTATCACCAATTTTGTAGTATGGTTCCGAATATTTTTCAGCGCCTTCAATCTTGACCAGTGACTCAACATAAGGTAATCTGACTTGACCATTATGTGAATGTCCACTCAAAGCGAGATCAACTTGGTAGTCGATTAAAATATCATCAATACTATCCGGTTCATGTAGTAGGGTAACAGTATATATTTCATTGTTGTTATCTTTAAAGTATTCAAACGCTTTTTTAATATCAGTATTACCATTTATTTTATCTCCGATTCCATTGATTAGAATTGGATTATTATCTTTTTGATAGATTAAGTCATAGGAATTTTCTAAATTTTTAAAGCCAGCCTTTTCCATGATTTCGTAAGCTGTATTACCATCGTGATTTCCAAATACAGCATATTTTCCAAGTTTAGCATCGATTTTGCTTAAATAATCGATGAGTTTTTCTTTATCATTATCAGTTAAATCTTTTTCTAAAAGATCACCAGTAAAGACTACTATATCGGGATTTAATTTATTAATTTCATTTTTTAATTTTTCGATATCTAAGATAGTAGTAGAACTTCCCACATGCGTATCACTAAATTGAACAATTTTAGTAGATATAAAACTATCAGGTAGTTTTTTAGAACTTATTGTCGTCTCTTTAATTATCAAACCATAAGTACCTAAATATCTTAAAATAGCATAGATGAGGAATAGAATGACGACGATGACCGTAAAAAACTTTCCCAATTTAAAACCAGTGCTTTTTATTTTTTCAATATTTTCTTCAAGTATCAATTCCCTTTGCATTTTTTCATTTTTTTGTTCACGTGTTACCATAAGATTACCCCAGCTAATAAAAAGTTAAGAAAAGCAATACTGGTATTATGAATTATATGAATAATTATCGATGGCCATACATTTTTAGTATCAGCCATAATAAAGGCAAAAGATATTCCTAGTGAACAGTAAGGAATTAAATATAGAAACTCCGCTACCGACGTAAAAGATGTAATGATGTGTAGAGATCCAAATATTAAACCACTACTAATTATAAAAGCCCATTTATTTTTAATCGCATCATAGAAAGCTTTTCTAAAAATTAATTCTTCCACCACTGGACCAATAAAAGCAATACTTAACCCATAGATAAAAGGAGAAGTATCTAGAAGAGTATTAACTCTAGTTTCATTACTTGCAATGCCAATACCCAACTTTTGAATTAAAAAATTAGACGCAATCATAATTATGAGACCAATTATCCAATATCTAAAAGCTGTATCCATTTTAATCAGAGGATCTTTTTTCAATTTTTTAAAATCAGCAATTAAATCTTTACGATAAACGATAAGTAAAAATATCATCAGAAGAAAAGATGGAGTAATATTTAAGATATTTTTCCCTAAATTAGAAAAACTATTGATATCGATATTAAATAAATTTATAAAGATTAAAACAATATATGAAGAACTAAAAAATAGTATGAAAAGAATTAGTAGTATTATATAGTTTTTATACTTTAAAAACAATTCTTTTATTTCATTGAAAAAGTCTTTTAAGATATCCATAATTCCTCCATTATCTATTATACTATTTTTATTTTAAATAATTTTAAATAGGTATGTCAATAAAATCGCGAACATTATGAAAAAAAGTGTAAATCAATAATAATAATGCTATAATATATTATGAGAAGAGGTGTTCGTTATGAAATATTATTGCATTGGAATTAAGGGAGCAGGAATGTCAACCCTTGCCGGTCTTCTTTATGATTTAGGTGACGAAGTTAGTGGTTATGATGATGCGCGTGGTCATAAATTTACTGAAGAAGGTTTGGAGAAACGTGGCATAAAAATCTATTATGATCGCGATCAAGATATTGATAAAGATACGATTGTTACTTATTCGAAAGCTTTTAAAAGTGATCATCCAGAATTAGTTAGAGTAAGAGAATTGGGGTTAAAAATAAAAGAGTACAACCAAGTAGTTGGCGATATAACTAAAAGATTTAATACCGTTGGAGTTTCTGGAACCCATGGTAAGACGACGACCAGTTTATTGATTAGTAATATTATCGATAATACTTTAGGATGTAATTATTTTGTCGGAGATGGTACTTCACATGCCGATAGTAAAAACGATATTTTTGTTATCGAAAGTGATGAGTACAATAAACATTTTTTAGCTTATCAACCTAGTATTGCAGTTATTACTAATATCGAATTGGATCACGTTGAATGTTATCCAGGAGGAATTGCTGAGATACGCGATACGTTTAAAGAGTTTGGAAATAAAAGTAACCTAGTAGTAGCTTGTGGTGATGATGAAAATATTCGTAAGATTAAATTTGATAAAGAAGTAATTTATTACGGTTTTAATGATAATAATGATGTCGTTTGTAAAAATGTTAAATTGACTAGTGAAGGTAGTAGTTTTGATTGTTATATCAAAGGAAAATTATTTGGACATTTCGACTTACCACTTTTTGGACGTCATATGATTTTAAATGCTCTAGCAGCTATTATCGTTTGTGATCACTATGGCATTTCTAAAGATGATATCATCAAATACATGAAAGAGTTTAAAGGAGCTAAAAGAAGATTTAAAGAGTATGTCTATGGCAATGTAGTAGTAATAGATGATTATGCTCACCATCCAACTGAGATAAAAGTAACTATTGAATCAGCTCGTCAGAAATATCCTGATAAAGAAATAGTTGCAATCTTTTTACCTAATACTTATTCGCGAACTGAAGCGTTGAAAGATGAGTTTATCGAAGTGTTAAAAGAAGCTGATAAAGCTTATGTCATGGACATTCACTGTGATCGTGAGACTCAAGAAGAATATCCAAATGTGTCAAGTGAAATGCTTCGTAAAGAAATTCCTAACGCTGAGAATGTAAGCGTCGATACAGTTGAAAAACTATTAATTCATAAGAACAGTGTTTTATGTTTTATGAGTTGTACTAATATTTATGAAATCGAAGATAAATACAAAGAATTAATCGCTAAAGAATAAAAGACTTTTGAAGTCTTTTTTTTAATTAGTTCTTTAATAAAATTAAAAATTAATATATAATTATTATATAGTTTGCGAGGAGATGAGGCCTGTGACTAAAAACAAACAATATACCATTGATGATTTAGTGTATAAAGCAGGAAAATATATTTCTGATAGTGACGAGTTAAAGAAGATTCGTACAGTTTATAAATATGCGGAAGAAAAACACGAAGGACAATTTCGTTTAAGTGGTGGGCCATATATTTATCATCCTTTATCAACAGCAGTTATTTTGACAAGCGTCTATGCTGATTGTGATACTATTTGTGCTGGCCTTTTACATGATGTTGTCGAAGATTGTGATGTTCCACTTGAAGAATTGGAAGAGAACTTTGGAAGTAGTATTGCAAATTTAGTTAATGGTGTTACTAAAATTAGTAAAATTAATTTTAAAGCAGATAATGATGCATTAGTTGAATATTATAAAAAGATTATTGTCGGAATGAGTGAAGATGTCAGAGTTATCATTATCAAACTAGCAGATAGACTTCACAACATGCGAACTCTTTGGGCTCTTCCCGAGGAAAAACAAAAATCAATTGCTAAAGAAACGTTAGAGATTTTAGCTCCCATTGCGCATCATTTAGGAATACACAAGATTAAAAGCGAATTGGAAGATTTATCACTTAGATATTTAAAACCGGATGTCTTCTATGATATAGCTCAAAAATTGAACAATACTAAATTAGAACGTGACCAAGTTGTAAACGATATGCTTACTTCAGTAAGTAATCTTCTGAAAGAACACAATATTAAACATGAGATTAAAGGAAGAAGTAAGAGCATTTACAGTATATATAGGAAATTGGAAAAGGGACGTAAATTTAGCGATATTTACGATTTGTTAGCTCTTCGTATTTTAGTGGATACGGAACAAGAGTGTTATTCAATAATTGGAATAATTCATTCTAAGTACAAACCAATTCCTAAGCGATTTAAAGATTTTATTGCTATGCCGAAAGCCAATGGATATCAATCACTTCATACGACAGTGTTTGGATATGACGGATATTTATTTGAAATCCAAATTAGAACTTATGCTATGGATGAAGTAGCAGAAAACGGAGTCGCAGCCCACTGGGCTTATAAGGAACACAAAGATTTAAAAAATCGTGGTACTAATTCAACTGAAGCTAAACTACAATTTTTTAGATCGATTATCGAGTTAAACGAAGATAAGATGAGTAGTGAAGAATTTGTCAACAGTGTCAAAAACGAAGTACTAAACAACAATATATATGTCTTCACTCCTAAAGGTGATATTTTTGAATTACCACTGGGAGCAACTCCAGTTGACTTCGCTTATAGAATTCATACACGAGTAGGAGAAACAACTACTGGAGCAATTGTCAACAACAGTATCGTACCTCTCGATTATGAATTAAAAAACAATGACATCGTCAAGATAATTACAAATAAAAATTCCATTGGTCCTTCAAAAGAGTGGTTAAACTTTGTTAAATCAACACAGACGAGAAATAAGATTAAAGCATTTTTCACACGTAATCAGAGAGAAGATTATACAGAACACGGTAAAGATTTATTAGAGAAAGAACTTCGTAAGCAGAAATATTCTTTTAACGAATTTTTAAGTGATGACAATTTAAAGTTAATTTATGAAGAAACTAAGACAAATGGTCTAAATGATTTATATTTAAATATTGGTAATGGTAAGTTTTCACCATCATTCATAATCAACATTATCGATAAGAAAGATCCAACTCTTGAAGAAATTAAATTTAAAAACCTACCAAAACACATAGATGGTGATATTATTGTCGAAGGCATCGATAAAATTAAAGTTAATCTTGCTAATTGTTGTCATCCTATTCCAGGTGATGAAATCATCGGTTACATAAGTAAAGGAAATGGTATAAGTGTTCACCGCAACAATTGTCACAATCTATCATATTTAGATAATCGAATGGTAACTGTCAGTTGGAATCCTGAGAATAGTGGCAATTTCTTAACAACTGTTTTTGTCTATGCGAAACCGAATGGAAACGCGATGTTAGATATCATGCAAAAAGCTAATAATCTGAATGCTGGCGTTGAAGGAATTAGAACTGTTTCTAAAGGTGATACTGTTACTTATGAACTTGATCTTTGGGTTAGAAATGTTGAACATCTAGATAATTTGATACGTGAATTAAAAAACTTCGATTATATTGAAAATGTAGTGAGGGCGATGAAATAATGCGGGTTATTATTCAGAGAGTAAATGAAGCCAGTGTCAAAGTAGACGGTAAGATAGTTGGTAAAATCGGTCATGGAATGATGATTTTAGTAGGATTTACTGATGGTGACGATGAAGAAAAAATTAAATATTTAGTCAATAAAATCTTAAATTTAAGAATTTTTGATGATGAAAATGGTATAATGAATTTGAGTATTGATAAAGAAAGAGATGCCATTCTATCGATATCGCAATTCACATTGTACGCCGATACTAAAAAAGGTAATCGTCCTAGTTATGCCAACGCTTTAGGTGGCGATAAAGCGATTAAATTGTATGAAAAGTTTAATGAGCTTTTAGGACGTGAAATAAAAGTAGAGACTGGTGTATTTGGAGCTGATATGAAAGTTAGTTTAATAAACGATGGACCAGTTACGATAAGTATGGAAAGGTGATGGATATGTTTAAAAATAAAATAAATTTTAAATTGTTAAACTTGTTAATGGTTACAGTTATTTTGTACTTAATTATGACAACGTCTAATTATTGGTTAGGAATTATTAGAAAGATTATTTCTTTGGTCTTTCCGTTTGTTTTATCTTTTACCATTGCTTATGCCTTCTCACCACTTGTCAGAAAACTAGAGAGAAAAGGGGTAAGAAAGCCACTTGCAGTTGCGGTAATTGTAATGTTTGTAATATTACTGTTCGGTGGATTGATATTCTTTACTTTACCACTTGTATACGATCAGTTAGTTACTCTATCGACTATGATTAACGAAGTAATAAGTGATTTAATGACCTTAGATATTAATTTAGGTGGACTGGAAACCACAGTCATAAATTCAATCAATAATATGACTGGTAAAGTTGGTAATTATATTTCTGAAGGTGCAATTAGCTTTGTAACTTCATCTATTAATTTCTTAACTTCATTTATAGTTATCTTTATTGTAACAATCTATTTTCTATTCGACATGGAGAAAATTAGAGAGACGATAAAGACAATAGTTAAAAGAAGAAATAAAAAGATATTTGACTACTTAAAAAGTGTTGACCATGAACTTGGTAGATATTTAGAGGGACTTACTATCTTTATGTTGATACAGTTCTTTGAATATTCACTATTGTTTTGGTTAGTCGGTCATCCAAACTGGATTCTACTTGGAATACTTGCTTCAGTAACAACTGTAATTCCTTACTTTGGTGGATGGATTACTAACATTATTGCTGTCGTTTTAGCTAGTGTTGTGTCAAAACCACTCTTTATAACAACTTTGTTAATCTGTTTCTTATTTCCTAATATCGATGGTTATGTCATTTCACCTAAAGTTTATGGTAAAACTAATAACATAAATCCTCTTTGGACAATATTTTCCGTTACTGCAATGGGATCGTTGTTCGGAGTATTCGGAATATTAATTGCGCTTCCAACTTATATCGTAATTAACTGTACATATAAATTCTTTTGGAAGGATTTCAAAGAGAAGGTAACGATATAATTTAATATAAAAATAAAAGGCTCTTAACAAAATTAAGAGCTTTCCTAAATTGAAATTTCAACCGCACCACTAGGTGCGGCTTTTTTGATACAATAAAGGAGCCAATCCCGGC
>CANRCI010000017.1 GCA_947629075.1 uncultured Bacilli bacterium
TCCTTTAAAGATCTACTGATACGAATCGATGTGTTGTCTCTTAGGTAACGACGGACTTCACCCTGTACCATAGGTACACAATAAGTAGAAAACTTAACCCCATATGATGGATCAAAATTGTCGATAGCCTTCATCAGACCAACACACCCTATCTGAAATAAATCATCGAGATTATCTGTCTTACGATTAAATCTTTTTAAAATGGACAAAACTAATTTTAAGTTGCCATTAGCCAGATCTTCTCTAGCTTTCATATCACCTTGTTTAACTCTTTTAAACAGTTCATCCATTTCTTCTTGGGTTAATACTTTTATATTCGCTGTATTCACGCCACTTATTTCAACTTTGTGACGTGCCATAAAAAAATTTCTCCTTTCACATATATAGTGATTAAAAGAGAAATTTTTTATTCATTAGTCATCAATAATTTTATAAGCCATTTTCCAAGCTAGGATTCTGACAACGGCCGTATCGATTAATTTCTGATCAATTTTTTTATTCTTCACAGCTTGTAAAACTTCATTCTTTTGAGTTTCAAAATCAGAAGTTATGATAAAGTCATTTCCAGCCAAGACAGCAAGAGTTGAAGCACTGTTATTATCAGTATATTTTTTTACTCCATCCATTGCTAAATCATCAGTTACGGAAATTCCAGAGAAATTCAATTTATCTCTTAATACTTGGTGTACTTCTTTGGAAAGCGAAGCTGGATATTTGCTGTCAAAAGCTTGAACAATGTTATGGGACACTAAGATCATTGGAGCTTTCGCTTCTATACCAGAAATAAATGGTAAGAAATCATTTTTGTCAAAGTTTTCAGCACTCCTTTTATCAATAGCAATTCCCGTATGAGTATCGACGTTATTACCATATCCCGGGAAATGTTTTAAGACAGATGATAAATTATCTTTATTCATCGCATTTACCACTTGCGAAGCAAATTTACTAGTAAGAGTGGCATTTTTACCAAAACTACGATTATAGATAAAATCATTTTTATTAGTTGAGACATCGACTACAGGAGCGAGATTGACATTTAATCCCAATGACTTTAAAAGAGTATCTTTTTCTTTAGTCTCAGACACTATTTTTTCAAAACCACCTATTCTGTACAATTCCTGTGGTGATTTAAATTTACTACTTCTAAACTGTTTAAAACGACTAACTCTAGTAACTGTTCCACCTTCTTCATCGACACCAAATGCTAGAGGAATTTTACTAATTTTTTGGTTACTCTCAAGTTTCTTTTTAATACTACTTTTAGTCTCGTTTTCAAAATCGACCGCGAAGAGAATGTAACCTCCCGGTGATAAGTTTTTAATTTCAGAAGTTACTTTACTGTTATAGCGTACGAAAAACATCTGACCAACTTTTTCCTCTAATGTCATGTTCTGCATTTTTTCATAAGCTTTATCGTAATATTCATGAAAAAGGTCATCTTCTTTTAAATAAGTATCATCATATACTGGTTTAGTTTTATCGAGTTCTACTTCTTCTTGGTTGGATATATCTTCTTTTTCTTCTATCTGTTCATTACTCTCATCATCCCCAACTCTATTAGGAAAGAAAAAAAAGTATGCAATTCCTAAAAATAGGACAATTACTACTAACAAAATAATATTTTTCTTCATATTATCACCACTTTTATTCTACCACAAAAAAACTACTTTATAACAAAGTAGTTAATTACTAAATTTAATTTTAGGATTTTAAAAAATTATTTATCTAAATTGTAAAAAGCTTTTTCTTTCGGATAAATAGCAACATTTCCTAATTCTTCTTCAATTCTCATCAACTGATTATATTTAGCAATACGATCAGTTCTAGACATTGATCCAGTTTTTATTTGGCCAGCATTTAAAGCTACGGCAATATCCGCAATAGTAGTATCCTCAGTCTCTCCTGAACGGTGAGATACAACTGCTGTATAACCGTGAATCTTAGCAAGTTCCATCGCATCGATGGTTTCAGTTAAAGTTCCAATCTGATTTACCTTAATAAGAATAGCATTAGCGATCTTTTTATCAATTCCTTCTTGTAATATTTCAGTGTTGGTAACAAATAGATCGTCCCCGACTAATTGAATTTTATTTCCTAAATGATCAGTTAATTTCTTCCAACCATCCCAATCTCTTTCACCAAGACCATCTTCGATTGAAACAATCGGATATTTTGCTACTAATTCATCATACCAAGCAATCATTTCATCAGTAGATTTTACTCCACCATTACTTTTCTTTAACTCGTACATTTTAGTTTCTGGATTATAAAATTCACTAGCAGCAACATCCATAGCAATCGAAATGTCAACACCAGGTTTGTATCCGGCTTTTTCAATTGCTTCAACAATGGCTTTTAACGGAGCTTCGTTATCCTCTAAATTAGGGGCAAAACCACCTTCATCACCAACGGCTGTAACTTGTCCTTTGTCCTTTAAAACTTTCTTTAGTGCATGAAATACTTCACTTCCCATACGGATTGCTTCTTTAATCGAACTAGCTCCGATTGGCATGATCATATACTCTTGAAAGTCAACTGATGAATCGGCATGACTTCCGCCATTTAAAACATTCATCATTGGAACAGGCATTTTTTTAGCATTTACTCCACCTAAATAACGATATAGTGGTAATCCATAATAATCACTGGCAGCACGTGCTACAGCAAGAGATATTCCAAGAATAGCATTAGCTCCATATTTAGATTTATCTTTAGTACCATCAGCTTCGATTAAAGCCATATCTATAGCAGCTTGATCAGTTACATCCATTCCAATTACAACATCTTTCAAGTGTTCATTAACATTGTTTACAGCAGTTTGAACTCCCGCTCCATTGTAACGATTTTCATCATGATCTCTAAGTTCTAAAGCTTCTCTTTCACCAGTTGAGGCACCAGATGGAACAATCGCACGACCAAACGCTCCACTTACTGTTAATACTTCTACTTCAACAGTTGGATTTCCTCTCGAATCTAATACTTCACGAGCATAAACATCACTAATTAATGACATAAAAATTCCTCCTCATTTATTATCTCTTAAAGAAATTATACCACATTACTCTGTTATATTAGTAGTTTTATTCCTTTACTTGACACAAAAAAGAACACTTACGCATTCTATTTTTTATCTTCTATTTTAAACGAAATAGCAACTACTCCATTTTGTTTTTGTTCTTCTTCACTGTATTCACTATTTAAATCACTTAGAATTCTCTCTTTTTTATAAATAGCGCTTTCCATATCTTTAGGTTCATAATTTTCAACTAATTCTTCAAACGTTTTATATTTATCAATTTCTGTTATAACTCCATCAATATATTGAATTGGAATTCGGTAACGACATATAAAACGAATTCCATCACCCTTCTTTAACTCTTTTATTTTATCAGTTTGAACAGTCATTTCAATTCTTTTACTACCGTGTTTTATAAGATCATATTTATTTGGATTTAAATTAATTTGAAACATATAATCCCTCCTAATTACTCTTCTATATATTTAACTATTTTTTCAAATGTCTCTAAATCATAAAGTTCACAATTAATATTATCAAAAGTGATAGTAATTAGAACATTGTCACTTTTATCATTAGATTTTTCCACTAAATTGTGGATATTTTCTTTAAATGCTTCTACATCTAACTTTTTATCAAATGCGTATAAGAAATGACGCATTCTAAAATTATGGGTTTGATTAGAAAAGGAAATTTTAAAACCGTAATGATATATTTCGCAATCGGTAACTAGATATCCAGTTGCAAAAAATTCAGCTTCATGGTAGAGATCAACTAGAGCATTCTTTCTTTTTTCATTAAGTAAGTTGCCAATCTCTTTTTCATCTTCACTAATTAGATTCATCATTTAGCCTCAAATACTAAGAATTCTTTAATGTCATCTAAATCAAACATTTCATCAGATGTAGCTTTGACAACGTAAATATACTCATTATCAATATCAGTTGCCAAAACAAATGTAACTTTTTCACCAGTTAAAATGGTATATGAGAACAAGCGATTATTCACTTGAACTTCGATTGGTTCAATATTAGTATCACTGTAATAAGTTTTGATATTTCTTTCAATATAAGAATAACTATTACCGGTATCGGCAACTTTTTTAACTAATACTTCAACGTCCATATTACTATTGGTAAGCAGTGCTCCTTCTTGTAGTCTCTTTCCACGATATTTATCGCTTTTAGCAACCGTGAAAGTCAATCTTTTATCACTCGATTTTAAGTAATAATTATTAACTGAAGTGGCAACTTCCAATCGCTGAACATTAAAATCCGGCAAAGTGTATTTAAAGTCACTTTTAAAGCTCGATACAAGAATACCAATATTGATACTAGCAAGACCTAGAGCGATTAAAATAAAGGCCGTCGTTTTTGATTTTATTTTCATAATAACTCCTATTTATCTTCTTTTTTCACAGCTTTCTTCTTCGTGCTTTTCTTTTTAGTACGCGGTTTTCTTTTAGCTTTCTTTTCCTCTTCTTCTCTCTTTTGTAACTCTGCTACTACTTCTTTAGAATTATAATCGTCGAAGAAATTATCCAAAGTTTTTACCCCGCGCATTTTATCTACTTTTTGTTCCAATTTTTCAAAGACGAAAATCATGACAATCATGACAATCGAAGCGATTAGGAAAGTAGTTCCAAAGAATTTTAAATCACCACGTAAACTACCGATAATCTTGTTGATAAATTCACTCATGATATTGCCACTGAAAACAAATATACCAGCAACTACATATGCAAGAATATAAATTAATCCAGTTACCATCGTCGGAGCACTCATCCATTTAAAGATGGCTGAAATACTCAAATTGACGATACCAATTAAAATTAATTCAACAGCTAGCGAAATAGTAAGCATATAGATGATGTCATCATTTCTTAACAACTTCAATATAGAAGAAACACCCTCTCTATCTAAAGCCTGATCAACTTTTGCATCTATTTCATTTTCGATTACTTCTAAATCAGATTCACTAACATCAATATTAATATAGTCTTTAGCAAACTCTATATCTTTATCTTCTAAGTATTGATCGACTGCCTCATCCAAATTGTCGTTTACTTTTTCAGCATCCAATCGCACTACTTCATCTTTTCCATCTAATTTATTTTTAACTAATTCTTTTAAATAATCTTTTAAGATGTCTTCGATATCAAAATACTTGTGAAGTTCTTTATCTATTTTTAATTCATTTAATACTAATTCTTTTACTGTCCTTCCATCTTCATCTTTATAATTAAGAATATCTTCTTCATCAATCATATTACTAATATTTTTATAATTTACAGTATTTCTTACACTCATATAAAGTGGTAGAGCTAATAAATTAATAAAGAATACAATCATAATTATAAATGATATAAATTTTTTAATGAAATTCATAATCTCACCTCTACTATGTTCATAACCATTATACCACAGTAGTTGATTAACTAAAAGAAAAAAGAGATTATAATCCCTTAATCCCTCTTATAATATCTTTAATATCAGCAATGTTTATATCTTCTGCTCTACTACCGTCACGATATTTTAGTTCGACTTTACCATCGGCTACTTTCTTTCCAACCGTAATTCTTATTGGAATTCCGATTAAGTCCATATCTTTGAATTTAACACCAGGACGTTCATCGCGATCATCGAGTAAGACTTCAATAAATTCATCTTTAAACTGTTGATAAATTTCATTAGCTACTTTTACCTGATCTTGATCATTATTACTGATTAGAACGATTGCAACTTTGTAAGGAGCAATTGAAAGTGGTAGAATCATTCCAGATTCATCATGATTCTGTTCGACAACAGCTGCTAAAACTCTGGCAATGCCAATTCCGTATGATCCCATCTGTACAGGAACTAAATTATTATCGGCATCGCTGTAACTAAGTCCTAAACTTTTAGAGTATTTATCGCCTAATTTAAAGGTATTACCAACTTCAATTCCACGTTTAAACTCTAGTTTAGCTCCACATACTGGACAGATATCATCTTCAGCTATATTTCTTATATCACCTTCAAGACTATATTTAAAATCCTCCAAATTGACATTTACGTAGTGATAATCTGTCTTATTGGCACCAGTTAAAAAGTTTTTCATAAGTGTTACTTCCTGATCGATGATGATTGGAATATCTAGACCGATTGGACCAGCAAATCCCACTTTCGCATGAGTTGCTTTTTCCACTTCCTCTTCAGTTGCTAATTCGATATCGTTTTCAGTACAATCTAAAAGTTTACTCAATTTAAGAATATTTAATTCACGATTACTTTTAATCATACAAGCATACAATTTTCCTTTGACATTGACAATCAAAGTTTTTACCATCTTATCAGTATCAAAATGATAATTGCTTACTAAATCATCGATCGTCCCAACATTAGGAGTATGAATTAATTCTTTGGTTTTTAATTCCTCTTCTTCCGCTTTTTTATTTAACTTTACTTCAGAAATTTCAATGTTAGATGAGTATTTACATTTATCACAAAGTACTAGAGTATCTTCACCGATTTCTGTTACTGCTTGAAACTCTTCGGATAACAATCCTCCCATTGCACCAGTCGACGCTCTAACAATGCGATAGTTGACACCAATGCGATCAAAAATCTTTTTATAAGCATCGAACATCAATTGATAAGATTTATCCAACCCTTCCAAATCTTTATCAAAAGTATAAGCATCTTTCATAATAAATTCACGAACTCTGATAAGTCCAAAACGTGGACGTGGTTCATCACGATATTTATTAGCAATTTGATAAAGACTAATCGGCATATCTTTATATGATTTAATTACTTCTTTTGCAACCTCTAAAAACATCTCTTCATGAGTTGGTCCTAAGACGTAACTTCTCTCATTACGGTCTTTTAAAGAAAACATATCATTTCCAAATACATCTCTTCTACCACTGTTTACATATACATCTTCTGGTAAAAGTGATGGCATAACTAACTCTTCAGATCCGATATTATTCATCTCTTCTCTTACTATCTGTTCGATATTTCTGATAACTTTTAGACCGAGCGGTAGAAAGTAATAAATTCCACTTCCCGCCTTCTTTATCATGCCACTTCTCACAAGTAAATTACCACTGACGGTTTCTTCTTCTTTAGAATCTTCTCTTTTAGTAAAAAAATAACTGTTACTAAGTCTCATCTTTCATTCTCCTAACTTATTATATTTTCAACAAAAAAGGATGATACCTAAGGAGTGCTAAAGCACGGTACCATCCTCTTATACTCATTTTAAATAACGGCTCACACCGGAAATGTTTGCATTTCACTCGAAGGTAGGAATTCTTAAACACTATAGTTGGGTTCACACTATCCCCAATTCACTTTTATAGTTGGTTCAAAAATTATGTCCTTCTCATCGCTTTATTTGAATTGATTAAATTATATTATATTTCTCAAACTTTAGCAAGTACAAATTATGCTTCAGAAAAAGTTTTTACAATTGAATCGAACTCTTTTTGAATGACTTCACGATCTTTAATTAATCCCCACATTATTATTTGATGATATTTTTTTCCTTTTATGACATAACTTCGCAAATAGACATTAGTACCATCAAAATCAGCTGTATAATCCAAATATCTAATATTACCATTTTCATCTAATACATTTATTTGATCTGATGATCTCTGATATAATTTGTCGTTCTGACCGTAGACAAAACTGATATATTTATTAAAATCATATGAATAGTTTTTAGCGTCTTCACTAATTAGAACAAAAGCTTTTTCAGATGATACTACTTCGAGATTAGCATTTTTATTAAGACCATTTTTGATGGAATAAATACTCCAGTCAGCAGGAAAAGTTACATGTTCAGTACCTGTATAACTTCCATAAGTCTTAGTCTCTTCTTGTAGATTTTCACTAGTAGCTTCCGTCTCTTTTTTCGCATCTGCAACATTCTCTTTTTTTTCACCACAACCAGTTAGAAAAACCACTATCAAAAGAATGTAGATAATATATTTCTTCATATTATACCTCGCTATGATAAAAGTATAACAAAAAGAAAAAAGTTAGTAAATATTACTAACCTAATTTGTTCAATTTTTCAAGATATTCGTTATACTTTTCAAGTGATTTTTGATTAGAAAAAACTATCTGGTCTTCATCTAATTCCCACTTACTCTTATTATCCTTTAAAAATACTAATACTTCCTTTTCAATCTTTAATAAATCTAGCATCATCTTTTTACTATCTTCAAGAGATTTTTTAGCATCCTCTAAATCAGAACTCATATCACCTACTAAAAGCTTTTTATACAAATCGACATAATACTGATCTAACTTTTCTTTTTCAATCGCTGCCATGATATTTTTTTCTTCACATTTAGAGATTAATTCATCGAATAATTTTTCTAACTCATCACTAGTTGAATCCAAATAAGCAATTGACTCTTTAAACTCTGGACCATCTTTTTTATAGTTTTCATATGATAATATACTAGTTATCTTTTCATCTTGTGCTTTTTCCTCAAATGCTTTAAAAGACTTTTGGAAATCGACTAAATAATCTTTAATAGTCTTTTCCACTTTTCCATAGTCACCACTAGTTTTTAATTTTCTATTGTAATTATCTTTTGTCAAATCAAGTTTACTGAGTAAAGCAACTTCTTTATTTAATGCTTCTTCTTGTTGAGTATCACTATACAATTTATATCCAAAGGCACCTGCTACTACTAAAACTGATAAAAATAACACTCCTAATACAACAAATAATGTTTTATGTTTTCTATTCTTTTTATTGCTCATAAAAGCCTCCTCAACTTATTATATCACAAAGTATAGAAAGGTAAAGTTGTTTTATCATTCATTTAATAGTTCTTTTATTCGTTGTTTGTATTCTTCCAAATTCTCATTCAATTCTTCTTTTTCAGCTTCTAAATCAGCCTTTTCATCATTAACTTTTTGTAGTTCTGCTTCTAGTTCATCTATCTTACTATACAGATCAGAAATGGTATTTTGATAGCTTTCTCTCTCAAGTTCTTCGCTCTCTAATTCAGCTAAAGATTTTTTAATATTTTGTTTCATCTTTTCTATATTTTGAGCACTAGTAACAACAGTAATATTCGTACTATTTAGTTTATCATAATTATGGATTTTATGATTTTTTAAATCTTCGATAATATTATTAATAATTTTAGGATTTTGGATATAATCATCGATAATTATTATCTTATCACCATATACGTAATTACCAACACTGGTAAAGTCACTGTAGTGTTCAATCTCTACTTTAATTTCTTTGTCAAGTGAATTGTCAATTCGATATTCTATGTTTTCACTGTTAAATTCATAACGATTAAATACCATTGTATTATCAGTCATATTAAAGATTCTTTCATCAGTTACTTTAGTATATTCTTTTGGTACTTCGTCAATAAATTTTAAAGATGCTATCTCTAGAGATGTTACTCCGATACCTATTCCCAATAAACTTAAACTTAGAATAAATATTAAGAAAATTCTTTTTAAATCGACATGGTTATTGAAAATAAACTTAACGATAACTTCCAAAACGATGATGTTTAATGCTGCAAAAGAAAGCAATGTCATAAATACTCCTAGATAAAATAACCCTCTAAAAAGTAGATAACAAGCTATCCCAAACGCTGCAAAGTCAAATACTAAAAGAAATACCAAAGCAAAGAAGATACAAGTAGCAATAGCTTTTAGAAAGAATAAGAATACTTTTCCTAAGAATAGGAAAATACTTTCAAGAGAACTCTTTTTATTTTCAATAATTACCTGTTGAGCTTCATTAATTATTTCCTTTTTACCCTTTACTTCCTTTTCTTCTTTTTTCTTTTCTTTAATCTTAGATTTATCTGTTTTTTCATAATTATCTAAAAATCTTATTTTAAAAATATAAGCAAAGACAAATACTGCAAAAATGATGTAACAGATTTCTAATAAGCTAAACCAAACACTGGATAAAAGAGAACACAACTGATTGTTAAAGTTTACGAAAATTTTATATCCTAATTTGTTGAGAATGTCGAAAGGTATATGAAACATTAAAACCATCACTATCAAAAAGAATACCTCAACTAATAATTTTAAACGTTCTTTACCACTCATTGAATTAAACATATCAATCGATTTATTGATGAGATTTAAACCACTATAAATGACATTATCATTATTAACTTTATCTTTATTAAAATCATCTGGTTTTATCTCATCATTGGTCAAATCATCAAGAGTACATTTAAAGATTTTACAGAGTGACAATAATTTATCCATCTCGGGATAAGTCGTACCACTTTCCCATTTCGATACAGCCTGACGTGATACTTCTAGTAAGTCCGCCAGCTCTTCTTGAGACATTTTATTTTCTTTTCTCAAAAATTGTAATTTTTCACTAAATTTCATTTTTTCACCTCACGAAAATCTTATAATAAAACCCAGTTGCATTCTACAACCTATCAGTTGTTTTTTGTCAATTTACAGTTGCATTTCCGCATTTTTTCTCATCTAAAGCTTCATAATGGTTATTATATCATAAAAAGAGAAAAAGAATTGAATAGTGATTTCAGATGATATTATAAAATGTATAACGTTGTGATTACTCTCCTTTTTATCGTTTACTTTTATTTCTTCCAATGATAAAATTAGATTATAAAGTAAAAGGAGTAAGTAGTATGAATAACGAAAATATGAATGATATGAACAATCAGTCAAACAATGTTAACATGAATAACCAACCAAATAATGTTAATATGAACAATCAACCTATGAATTTTTCAAACGGAAATAACTATAACCCAGCTTTAGCTGGATTTAACAATCCATCTATGAACAATACGAATCAATCTATGAATAATATGAACCAACCTATGAACAACATGAACCAGCCAATGAATAATATGAATCCACCGATGAATAACATGAATCAACCTATGGACAATATGAATCAGACACCTACTAACCCACCAACTAATAATAATTCTAACAAGAAAGCTATTAACCCATTGATGATAGTAATTCCTGTTGTCATCATTTTGGTAGTAATCATCGCTGTTTTACTTATAACTGGTGGTCCAAATAATTACAAACAGCCAATAAAGTACTACTGTCAAGGAATGAATGATTTAAATATTGATACTTTAAAGAAAGCTTTCCCTAAAGAAATTATCAACAATGAAGAAAACGTAGAATATATTGAAAATTCAATTAAGCTTCTTAAAGAGACAATGGATAGCAATAATGGTAGTTTTTCTGTAAAGTGTGATATCGAAGATGGTGAAAAATTATCTTCTGATGAAGTAAAACAACAACTTGAAACAGTAAATGAATTGTACGATGTAAATCTAAAGATTAAAAAAATGTATATTGTCGATGTAAAAATGACGATGACAGTTAAAGCAAATGGTAAATCTGAGAATCAAGATCAAGATGCCACTTTCTTGGTTGGAAAAGTTGGTAGCAATTGGTACGTTGTTGCAGAATCATAAAATTTAAAAACAATTAAAAAGTTATTTAAAACCCTAATTGAGTAAAATGCTTGGTTAGGGTTTTATATATTTTTACTTTAATATTAAAAATGCAGACCTTTTTGTCTGCATTATCTTTTATTAGCTCATAACTACTTTTTAGGTTTGATAACTTCTAAGCCACCCATATATGGTTGTAATGCTTTAGGTATTTTAACACTACCATCAGCTTGTAAATTGTTCTCTAAAAAAGCAATTAACATTCTAGGTGGAGCAATAACTGTATTGTTCAAAGTGTGAACAAGTTCTTTATCGCCATTTTCTTTTTTATAACGAATTGCTAGTCTTCTAGATTGGGCATCAGTTAAATTAGAACAAGAACATACTTCAAAATATTTCTTTTGTCTTGGACTCCATGCCTCAATATCACAAGAACGATATTTTAAATCTGCCAAATCACCAGAACAACATACTAATTTACGAACCGGAATATCCAAACTTCTAAACAATTCCACTGAATAGTTCCACATTTTATCATACCAAGCTTCACTATCTTCTGGTTTACATAAAACGACCATCTCTTGTTTTTCAAATTGGTGAATACGATAAATTCCACGTTCCTCGATACCATGAGCCCCTACTTCTTTTCTAAAGCAAGGAGAATAAGAAGTCATAGTAATAGGTAGATCACTCTCTTTTAAAATTTGATCTTTAAACTTGGCAATCATTGAATGCTCACTAGTTCCGATTAAGTATAGATCTTCATCCTGAATTTTATACATCATATTTTCTTTTTCTTCAAAAGACATTACTCCATCTACACTATCACCATGAATCATAAAAGGCGGTATACAATAAGTAAATCCTTTATCGATCATGAAATCTCTAGCGTATGCCAAAACAGCTGAATGAACTCTAGCGATATCCCCCATCAAATAATAAAAGCCATTACCACTTACACGACCAGCGGCATCTTTATCAAGTCCATTGAAAGTTGCCATTATATCAGCATGATATGGAATCTCAAAATCAGGAACAACTGGTTCACCGAAATGAGCTTCGTCGACATTTTTAGAATCATCTTCACCAATTGGAACATCCGGAGCAATCATATTAGGAATAACCATCATTTTTTCTTTTAATTCTTTTCCTAACTTATTTTCATCTTCTTCAATAGATACTAATTTATCATTGATCTCTCTAACCGCACTCTTGATTTTCTCGGCTTCTTCTTTTTTCCCTTCACGCATCAAATTACCGATCATGCCACTTTTGTCATTTCTCTCTTTACGAAGTTCATCACCCTCTAATTTAAGCGCACGAACTTTCTCATCAATTTCGATAACTTCATCGACTAATCCCAACTTATGATCTTGAAACTTTTTCTTGATATTTTCTTTTACCAATTCTTTATTTTCTCTTATAAATTTAATATCTAACATATTTTCCTCCCTTTAATTTATAAAAAAAGGATGATACCTAAGGAGTGCATAAAGCACGGTACCATCCTTCTATACTTATTTTAAATAACGGCTTACACCGGAAATGTTTACATTTCACTCCAGAGTAGATTCGAATAGATTTTCCCTATTAAGTCCCAGCACCCTTAACTCTCTTTAAAGGTCCATCTACCTACTTATCTCCATCAACATTTTATGTCTATATATTATCATTTTTTTCTAGAAGATTCAACTTTTTTTCAAGATTTTTTTACTAGTTGGTTCCAACACATCTTCCAACCTTTTACCAGTATTAGAAGATGATGACAATATTTCATTATCACAAATATAAATCATAAAAATCTCTTCTTTTTGTTCATTATCCGTTACATATTCAAAATATCCACAACTATCACTTTGACTTAAATTTTCTAAATTAGTGTCATCAATACACAAATTTTGTGGATCCCAAATTCCTCTTTGTAATTTATCATTATCTTTTAAGGAATAGATTACACAATAACGAAAAGGATTTTCTGATATATCATCTCTATTAACTAATTTAACTTTAGCAAGTGTTATTTTTGGTTCTCTTTCCATATACTTCTCCTTTGGTCCATAAATGCTTAACAGGTATTATAACTCATTTTGCAAAATTATACTAATTCTTTAAGCATTTTATCTAATTCTTCTTGTTCTTCTTTAGAAATTTCCTCTTCCTCTATCTCTTTACCAAACCAACTTGGAAGTGCTTCTTCTTTCTTAGGTTTAGAATAGTTCTTATCATGATTTTTCTTAGCTTCAACCATGCGTTTTATTTTCTTATGCTCTTTTTCAGCAACCGCCATGGCTTCTTCAACTGTCTCAATGTTTAATTTTGCCCATTGAGAAGCAACAGTTTCGACGTAATTTTTAGTAAATTTCTGATTGTTTACTTTCAAAACATAAGAGATTAAAACATTTACTACTCCTGGTTTCATTTTCCAATTAACCATTAAATCCTCGAGTATCTTCAATTCACGCATAGTTGGTTCACCATGTTTGTATTTACTTTTTAAATAGTCATAAGGTGTAATATTTTCAAAAGTGTAAATCAATTTTGCTCGGTTACTACTTCCACCGCTAGGACTTTTTAAGTACTCTGGTTGTTTCATATAAACTAGAGTTGGCAGTTTACTGTTATTCTTAAATTGATAATAGTTTCTACAACTCTTACGAAGTTCAGTCTTATCGATCATCCCTTTTTCATTAAGACTATTTCTAACCAATCCCTGCATGTTCAAATCATCTATTTGATAAATATAAGATAATGAGTTAATCAAGTCTTTAATTTCATCATTAAAACATTTATCATTAACCATACTTTTAGGAATACTAGATATCAAAAGATTAAAGTCAATATTACTTTTAATGTCGATTGCTCCGATTTGTTTTTCAATAATGTTATCATTTTCCTCAAATACCGAACCACTAACAGGGGTAAATACCTCATTGAAGTTAGAAGTGATATCTTCATAATTGCGAAGATTTATACGTGGTACTTTAAAATAATTGACAACTTTATCGTATTCTTTCTTTCCTAAATTGTTATAAAGAACGATATTTAAAACTGGATGATTTAAAAAATCCGCTGGTGCTAGTGGGGAAAACAAGACATAGACATAGTTGTTGACATTATCTTTTTTTATGTACGTTTTAAGAAGCCCTACAGCTTCCAATTTTTCACGAGCGATGACAATGTTTTCAAGTTTTAACTGCATGGTATTCATCAAATGGTGATGTGTCTCTTCTTCACTCATCAATTCTCTTCGTTGAAGATCGTCAATTAAAGTAAAGTATAACGTAACAGCAGTATGACCGATAATCGGTTGATACAACATCGTAACCAAACGACGATCTGATTCATTAATAATCGTTTTATTGACGACGATATAAGTATCGGCTGGTAAAATTACTTGATTCACATTATCACCTCTTTAGAAGTATATTATAATTCAATTTTATAAACATAACAACACTTTAATTATAGCATAAAAAAAGGAATCGCATAAACCGATTCCTTTGGAATTATTCTATTTCGATAGTTTTTTTAGTTTCAATTTCTTCGCGTTTTGGAACAGTAATCTTTAAGATTCCATTCTCAAAGTTTGCTTTGACACCATCGGCATCAACATCTCCTAAGTAAAACTCTCTTTTATATTTTCCATAACTTCTTTCACGTCTAATGTACTTTTTATCTTCAGACTCATCGGTTGAAGAACTCTTTTCTGCTGTTATGGTAAGATAACCTTTATCACACTCGACACTGATATCTTCTTTTTTAAATCCAGGAATATCCATCTCAATATGATAAGCACCTTCTTTTTCATAAATATCACACTTCATGTTGCTCTCCTCGGGTACACTTAGAAAATTATCGAAAAAATCATCGAAATAATAACTTCTTGGAACTAATTTCATATTTCATCTTCCTTTCACAATTATGTTATACAACAAAAATTAGCAGTTGTCAAGTTAGATTGCTAATTTTTTTATTACATTTTTATTATGCTATAAATTGAAGATTTTTATACAAAAAAAGAGGACTAATCCTCTTTAGTTATTCTCTTAACACCAATACTTACCTCTAAACCATTAAGATCAAATTTATCTGGTAAGAATTCATCTTTAATGAAGTTATCACATAACGTTTCTTTCTTAATTACTTCTTCATAAGAAGCTAAAACTTTCTCAAACTTTTCATCACCATTGTACAAGATATCAATGCGATCAGTTATTTCAAAATCATTTGCTTTACGAAGATTTTGAACTTTACTAATAAGTTCACGAGCAATTCCTTCATCTTTTAATTCTTCAGTTAAATTAGTATTTAAAATGATAAAGTTGCTTCCTTCATTAGCAGTATTGAAACCTTCTTTAGAACTAACTCTTATATCGACCATATCTAGAGTAACTTCGTAGTTATCACCCTCTAAGTTGATATTTAGTTCTTCATGATTTTCCAACTTTTGAATATCCTCATAAGTAAAATTACTAAATACTTCACTAATAAGTTTAATTTTAGGTCCAAATTTTGGCCCACATACTTTAAAGTTAGGTTTAACTTCATAATTCATATAACTACTCAAATCACTGACAAAATTTACTTCTTTAACATTTAACTCTTCCTTAATTAAATCAGTTAAATCAGCGATTAATTTCTTATTCTTACCATCTAGTATTGCTTCACTCAATGGTTGACGAACTTTAATCTTAACTTCTTCTCGAACATTTCGACCAAGCGAAATTAGACTGCGAACTAAATCCATTTTTTGTTCTATCTGATCGTTAAACTTAGTTTCATCACATACTGGATAACTTGCAAAGTGAACACTTTCTTCTCCAGTTAAATTACGGTATAACTCTTCAGAAATAAATGGTGTAATTGGAGCAATTAACTTAGATAGTCCAACTAACACTTCGTAAGTAGTTGCGTAAACACTCTTCTTAGAATCATCTAACTTACTACCCCAGAATCTATTTCTATTTCTTCTTATGTACCAGTTAGATAAATCTTCAGATACAAAATCAGACAAATAGTGAACTACTTTATTTAAATCGTACTCATCAAAAGATGCTCTTACATCTCTTATAAGTTTGTTGTATTTAGATAATAACCATTTATCTATTTCTTCACGTTTATCGTAAGCGACATTACATTTATCGATATCAATTCCATCAATATTCGCATACATCGCAAAGAAAGTATAAGTATTCTTTAATGGGTTAAAAAACTTAGAATACACTTCTTTTAAACCAGCCATATCAAATTTTAAAGGTGTCCAAACTGGTGATACATATGGTAAATAGAATCTAACTGTATCTGCTCCATATTCTTTAATAGTTGTAAACGGTTCAACAATATTACCACGCGATTTAGACATTTTCTTTCCTTCGTGATCTAGCAATAAGTCGTTAACCAATACATTTTTAAATGGTGAACATCCTTTTACAAAAGTTGATATTACCATCAATGTATAGAACCATCCACGTGTCTGGTCGATTCCTTCACAGATAAAGTCTGCTGGGAACTGATTCTCCCACAATTCTTTATTTTCGAATGGATAGTGATATTGAGCAAAAGGCATTGCTCCTGAATCAAA
>CANRCI010000018.1 GCA_947629075.1 uncultured Bacilli bacterium
AAAACATCGATTAGTAAAAACTAACGTGTTAACTAACTAATTAACAATTAAATTAAAAATCTGTGGTTTGAGTCACCATTTAACCAGTCCATAAAATGGCTGTAATTTTATAGGAACAAATCCATAGTGCATTTTTATTATACATCTAGATATATAATAAAAAAATATAAATAGAAAGGGATCAATCAATACGAAATTAATTAATATTTCTATAAGATTGATTATACGTGATTTTATGAACGTTTTGATAACTGGAGCAACTAGTGGTATTGGTTATTTAACAGGATTAACTCTAGCTAGTAGGAATCATAAAGTATATATGACTACTCATACTGAAAAAGAACTAGAATATTTAAATAAAAAAATATTATCTCTAAAAGATAAGTATGATTTAGACATAGAGACTTTAAAATTGGATGTTACGAGTAGTGATATCGAAAAAATAAGAAATTTGGATTTAGATGCTTTATATTGCCATGCTAGTATTGGTGTAGGTGGTAGCGTATTAGAGACAGATATGTCTAGAATAAAAGAAAATTATGAGGTTAACGTATTCTCAAATGTTAAACTTGTAAAGAGTTATATAGAGAAGTTAAAAGAAAGTGACAAAGAGGGCAGAGTAGTTATTATGTCTTCTTTGGTAGCTAATTTTCCTTTTCCTTATCTCGGTGTTTATTCATCGACTAAAGCTTCTTTAACATCATTATTTACTAGTATGTATTTTGAATTAAAAAGAGAATATCCTAAAGTTAAATTGAGTATTATCGAACCTGGTTGTTATCACACAGGATTTAATCAAAAAATGATTTCGGAAATAGGGGATCCTAGTGTATCGCTTTTTATTGGAAAAGTATTTAATATGATTGAAAAACAAAATCTTGCAAGTATTGTCATAAAAATAGTTGTCGCTATTGAAACAGATGACCCTAAAAGAGTATATCGAGCTCCTTTAGATCAAAGTTTAATGGTGAAAATATTAAAATTAATAGTATAGAACTATTTTTTTCAATGTAAAAAGCAAACTTATCTATAGGTTTGCTTGTATAAATTTAATATTTATTTGTTTTCACTATCGTACATCTTGGCACTAGAATCTAATTGTAATTCATATCCGTATTCAAAAATATAGGCCATACTGAGTAAGAATAGTATTTCAATTACATCAAATATTTCAAAACTAATATCGATTTCCATCATAAGTGCTAACGTAAATACGATTTCTGATATATAAGGTAATACAATTGTAATAATCATCAGATAGGCCATTTTTTTTATATGATTGATGTTTACAATTGTAAATGGTGTATCACCCTTATTTATATTTACAAATAGCTCTTCTAAATGTTTTATTATTCGAATATATAAAATTAAAATGATGAATATAAAAATAAAGCCGATTTCGATATAGCCAATAAAAATTGGTTTAGAATGAGTATCTATTATTTCTTTATATTTAATTATTAAATTACCTAACTCTTGATCATCTATTTCTCGATCATCAATTTTTAGAGTTACATCCGATTTTTCAGATAGTATTTCTATTTTTTCATCAGTACCTCTAAAGGTCAATTCATTGTCTTTGATATCGATATTGTATATCAAAAATGGTATTGCTAACATTATTAGTAAAATGATAGGAACACATACTGTAAGAAGAATTCTACAAATTCTTGACATAATTATGATGGCTTTACTCAAGCCTTTCATTTTTTTCTGCTGTTCTTTTTTAAATTTTACAACTGTTATCTTTATTTCTTCATCTAATGAATCTAAATCGACAACACTATCATTGACTAAGTCATTAATCTTACATTGAAATATTTTGCAAAGCTCAAGAATATTATTCATTTCGGGATATGCTTCTCCTGTTTCCCATTTACTAACACTTTGTCTCGATACTCCAACTTTTTCTGCCAGTTCCTCCTGCGATAATCTTTTTTGTTTACGCAATTTTCTTAAATTATCTCCAAATTTCACAAAACGTCCTCCTTTTCTAAAATTATTTTATATCTTATGACAATTATAAACTATCAACTTTGAGTTGCATTGTCAAAAGAATTGTTATTATAATCTTTTTTTTCAATAAAAAAACTAGATAATTAAATCTAGTTAGTAACACTTTTGGTAGCGAGAGAGGGGGTCGAACCCACGACCTTTCGGGTATGAACCGAGCGCTCTAGCCAACTGAGCTATCTCGCCACATTTAAACGAACAATATGATAATAACACATTTATTTTTCTTTGACAATAGAAATTTTAACTTTTTTCTTATCTATTATCAATATAATTATAACCAATTTTACATTCTAATATACAAAAATTAAATGTTAAAAAGTGTTAACCACTAAAAAAAGAAAAGTAAACTTATTGTAATTTAATCGAGTACTTTTTATACTGATAATAGGTGGTAGTATGGCTAGTAAAGTTGTTAAAGAAAAAAATACTAAGAAAAATTTACCTAAAGCAGATTTTAATAAATTGAAGAAGGAAATAGTTACCGAGTTAAAGAGTGATTTAAAAGATTCTTTAAAGAATGAAATCAGCGATGAAATTAAAGCAGAAGTCAAAAGTGACTTGGATTCCATGGTTAGACGTGGTCTTCACGAAGAAGCACATTCTGTTATAAGCGAAGAATTTGATGAGAAGCATCGCACAGAGTTCTTTAATGGTTTGGATGGGGAGATAAAAAAACGCGTTATCGATCAAGAAAGAGCATTGGTTCGCATTAAGAACTGGGCCATCTTTAGACGCGATATTATCATTATCCTCCTTTTAGCCTTAAGTATTTTCTTTGCTTATTATTGGGTTAAAGATAATTATATAACTAAAGAAGAAGTTCAAAAAATTGAAAGCGTTCAAAAAGAAGAAGAAGAAAAAGTTGTCAAAGATGATAATTATTATCTTACTAACTATAGCTATCTATTTAATTATGTAAAAACTACTTATAACAACAATATGACTTATTATTTGTATTCTAGCAATTTTGCTGTTTCCGATATCAGAAATGATGTCAAACTAAATATGGCTTTTAATAATGTCTCTAGTGATCAATTGATTACTACGGAAAGTGGTCTTGAGGTAAAAGCTGATGTCATAGATAGTGCTATGAAAACTATTTTTGGAAATATCGATTACACTAAAGCTAATTTTGTCGTCGGATGTAATTACTTCATCTATCATAGCGAAAGTGATTCCTATATCTCAACTAATATTACTTGTAATGATTCGACAACGGTCAAGAAAGAGGAAATTCTAAAAATTAGTGAAGATGAAAAGAATGAAACAATAACCGTTGAAACAGTTTTAGGTATATATGACCGCGTAAGTAATTCTCTTTATAAATATAATGAATGGTATACACCAGTTTTAGAAAACATCAATGAGAGTGAACTAGATATCAAAGCTGAAAAAGATAAATTAACTAGTTATAAATATACCTTTAAGAAAGATAGTAACAATAATTATCATCTTGTAACAATTAGTAAAAATAATTAAATCTTACATATAAGATAAAATTTTGCTCAAACTAAAATTGAGAAATTTTATCTTTTTTTGTGAGGTGAAAGACTTGCGAACGAACTATGAAATAATTAAAAAGTATTATAGGACAGTAAGACCTAAAAAAGCACATATCTTTTTTCTATTTTTAACAGCAGCCTTAGCTGAATTGTTTTTTAATATTGCTCCGATTTTTTATGGTAAGATAATTTCTTCTATTACTAATAGATCATTAAACATTGCTTTTTTCTTTCTCTTTTTATATGTGTTGATGCAGATACTAGGTAAATTGGTCTACAGTTTCAATTTTAGAGTCTATAAAATTTACTTTAAGGATGTCTTTTCAAGATTGCAAAACAATATCGTCCTAAAACTCGATGAGTTAAAATTAGATTATTTTTCAGGCGAGAATAGGGGTAAAATTTTAAATGTAACTGCGACTGATATCGATTCTCTTTCTTATTTTGGAGATTGGCTTAGTGAAGGATTAGTATCGATTATATCGATGATCTTTATCATGATTATTATGATTGGTATCGATTATAAAATTGGTATCTTCTGTATTTTAATAAATGTGGTCAATGTCCTAGTTTTAGACTATTACAACAAAGAGGGCGAAAAGATTATCAATCGTAGGAAGATTGCCACTGATGAAATGACTGGTTTTTTTGCTAGTATGGTCAATGGTATTAATGAGATAAAAGTGTTTAATATTCTTCCAAAGGTAAGTAGGATTTATGAAAATAAAAAAGACAATTTAATTAATGAATTTCAATCACTTATGAATAATCGTTTAGTTAAAAATATTTATATTCCACTAATTACTTATATTTCTTTAGCTTTAGTCATTTTTTATATGTTAATAATGATTTCAATGGGTAAGTATGAAGTTGATTCATTGGTTGTCGTCGTTACATACTTTACTAGTATTTCTAGTTCGATCTACTGGGTGATGAACGTTTCCGAACAACTTAGAATTATCAATGTGTCACTGGAAAGATATAAAAGTATTTGTGATTATGTCGTCTATGACCAAGTTCTTTTAGGTAATAATGAAAATACTAATATAACTGGTAATATTACTTTTGATAGAGTTAACTTTTCTTATGATGCTGATACTGAAGTGCTATCAGATATAAGTTTTTCTATTCCTCATAATCAGATTACGACTATTGTCGGTAGCAGTGGTAGTGGTAAATCGACTATTTTACGACTTATTTTGAGGTTTTATAAACCACAGAGTGGTAGTATTACTCTAGATAGTGATGATATATATTCTTATAGTCGTAATGCCAATAGTAAAAATATTGCCGTTGTAAATCAAAAACCATATTTTTTTAATATGAGTATCAAAGATAATTTAGCACTTATAAATAATGATTTTAAAAAGATAAGAGAGGCATGTAAGAAAGCTCAAATCGATAAATTTATCGAGAGTCTACCCGATAGTTATGATACGATTATCAGCGAAGATGCTACTGATATATCAGGTGGTCAAAAACAGCGTTTAGCAATAGCTAGAACTCTGTTAAGAGATTCTAAAATAATCATCTTTGACGAAGTTACCTCTTCTTTGGATAATACTCTTTCCGATAGTATTCAGTCACTACTAGAAGAATTAAAAAAAGATCATACCATAATTACTATTACTCATAAATCTGATGAGATGAAAAAAGCTGATCATTTGATTGTTATCGATGATGGTCATGTAGTAGGAGAGGGAACGCATCACAAATTACTTATGACCTGTGAAAAGTATAAAGAGATATTACGTCTTGAACAAGACACATAAAAAAGCGATTTAATCGCTTTTATTTTTTCATCGAACTTATAAACTCTTGCCAACTATCAGCAACTCTTTTCTTGATCGTTTCTTCAAACTCATTAAAAGGAATGTTTTCTCTTTTTGAATTATTGACTTGCGCAATCAAGATGTTTTGCATGTTTTTGAAATCGGGAAGCATTTTATCGAGTGTTAAGACAATAGTTTCATCCAAATTTTTTACATCATTTGGTAAAAATAATGTTCCAGTTGATTCTCTCAAAAGGAGAGGATTACCATTGTAAGTATTTATTGGCAATTTACTAGTATTGGTAAAAACAACTCCACCAATCTTCGTAAAAGAATTAATTAAATTAGACTCGACGGTGATTGGGTTTTTCTCGGTAGTTTCATACTTCTTTTCATTAATTTCTTCCCATACTTTTATTAAACTGTTATGATGGCTATCTTCTTTAAAATGATAAATCTTATTTATACCTGGTAATAAAAGAAAACCGCGTTCATTTATAAGAGGAACTCTTAAATTTTGATTACTAAGTTCATCTTTATTATCTAATTCATCTGGAAAGACAATTTCTTTTTCTGTTTTATTTCTTTTTAATTTAAATCTAAATATACTCATTTATTTGGTTCTCTCCTTCTTTATCAGTCTCTTTTACTTCAATTACATCGTAGTAATTAAAGATTTCTTCCACGTTTTTATTATCAATTATTTTATCATTATTTTTACTGAAGATAAATTCGTAAGTTTTATCTTTTTCCAATTCATCATATATTTCATTGCTTATTTCAACGGTGTGAGGTATGTCTTCAAAGGATTCGACGATAATATGATTTTTGTCATCACTTTTTTCTAATTTATCGACGATTTTAAATGTCCTAGTAAATTTGATGTTATCACTTTTTTTACAAAAAGTATCTTCACTATCTTTAGGTAAGATATACATATTGGTAACTATTTCTTTTTCTTCTTCACTGTTACATCGCAAAATGTCGAAATTGTCGAAGGAGTAGGTAATGATGTTGTTGTTTTCCAATATTTTGTTAGCGTTAACTAATATGGTATCAATACTTAGTTCTTGATCTTTTATTACTTGTTTTAGGGTAGTTGTTTTATTATTTAGAACGACATAGATGTCTCTATCGATGCATTTGCCATAATAGTAAGTATCGTCTGTATTGTAATATAGCGAAACATCATCAGTACAACTATCCTTAAATTGTACTTTCATACCCGAATAGGCAACTTCATTAACATCTTCTTTTTCAACTGTCACATCGCGATTGATAAAAAGAGAGTAGAACTTAACTTTTTTACTGTGTGAAAAAGTTTCGGTTGGGTCTTCACGAAATTCTCTTTCAATTTTATATCCTAGTCCCCACCACGTTTCAGTAGGACTGTACTCTTTATAGACTCTGATTGCAAATAATGGTTTTTTATCGGCTTTTATTCGATTATAGTCGTAATTAGAACAACTTATAAAAACGATTATTAAAACAATAATAAACAATATTAATTTTTTATGTTTTTTAAACATTGTTACCACCTAAAAAGATTATAACATAAATATTAAAATACAATAAATATATTTAATAAATAGAATTTTTATGATATCATTATAGTTAGAATGATAATTGAGGGGTATGATTATGAACGAGGAAAATAGTAATAAAACGGTAGAAAATCAAGAGGTAAATAAGGAAAGTCAAGCACCTGTTAATCAAGTGAAAGAAGTTGTTCCAGCTGATAATGTAGTCCAACCACAGGTAGTTGAAGTAAAAGTTGATAATGTCAATCCTGATCTTTTAAAGGAAGAGGTAGTTGAACCTGTTCAAACTACTGATAATTCTGCTTCATCAACGCCAACAACGGAAGCTTCAACGGCAGATGCTCCTAAACAAAAAATGCCAGTTTTCATGATTTTAGTAATGTTTATCATTGCTGGTGTAGTCGTTTTCTTTCCTGAGATAAACGAGTTAATAGGACAGAGTAACTTACTGAATAAAAAGGAAGCAAGTCCTGCTCCATCAACTGAAAAAGAAGCGAATCCAAGTCCTGTCGTTCCTGAACCAGAAGAGACGACGATAACACTGCAGGACGCTACTAACGACAACGTTCATCCAACTTTGCAACAAATCGCTACAGAATTAAAAAATTCAGCACTATTTACTAATGTATCGGAGAATACTACGAGAGATGTAACAGTAGACGATAATGTAATGACTATCATTGAAAGTAGTATTGAAGGTACGAAATTTAGTAGTATAAGTATCGATTTCACATTGGAAAAAGGCATTTTGAGCAATGAAGTAGAAAATGATGATAAACAAGCTTCTCTAGCTGAAGATACGTTTAATCAATTGCTTTTAATAAATGCTTCACTTCACAATGCCGATGTCGATAGTATGGCTGAACTACTAGTTAATCCCGAAGTAAAAAAGCAATATAAAATTGTCAATGGTTTTGAAATAGTTGAGGATAATAACAGTATTACTTATAAAATCGACATCAATAAAAAGCCATTTATCTATGAGAGCATTAAATACCTAAAGCTTAGCGATTTGAAAAAACGTGATGAGTTACTAAGGACCGTTTACGAATATACCGATGACAATATGGCCATCTACGTCAAAACAACGGATACTCCAGTAACGATTGTCGTAGCGGAAAGTCCAGCTACTAGCACTGCTACATACAAGAGTATTACCAATGCCTTAACTCTTCTTTACGGTAGTGAAACAGCTAATAGTTTTAAAAGTAGTTTTCCGCAATTGTTAAATGGTGAAAAGGATATCTTTAAAGTTACAACTGATGTTGTCTTTACCGGTGGTACAGCTAGTAATTACGAAGGTAAAAAAGCAGTTGTAGTTGAGATTAATAAAACTTTAGGATAAATCGTTTATGATTTATCTTTTTATTGTTAAAATTACTAAATCATAGTAAGATATATACGTGTAATTGTTAGGAAGGAGAAAGTATCTCATGAATGATAAGAAACCGATAATTGGTATTGTTGGTCGCAGTGGTAAAGATGATGGTTTTAAAATTGTTGAAGTAATCGAAAACTATCGTAAAGCAGTGATTCAAAGTGGGGGAATTCCCATTTTGATTTTGCCACCATTACTAGTTGATTACATCGATCATAAACCTGTAGAAATTGCTGAGTTAACTCGTCAAGATAAGGAGATAATCGACCGCCAATTAGAGTTGTGCGACGGTGTTTTAATTCCCGGTGGAACGATAAGATATCAACACGATTTCTACATTTTAGCTGAATGTCTAAAAAGAGATATTCCCGTTTTAGGAATCTGTTTAGGAATGCAGATCATGGCGATGTTAAAAGATGTCAATACTTTAGAAAACGTCAACAATTTACAAAAAATCGACAGTGTAGTAAACCATTGCGATTTGTCCAATAGGCCAGTTCATGAAGTGTCATTAAAAGAGGACTCTTTTTTAGCCCAATCAATTGGTAAGAAAAAGTTTCTTGTCAACAGTCGTCATAACTATGCTATATCAGCTCCCTTTTTGTTCAATATAGTTGGGTTCAGTGAGGATGGTTATATCGAGGCGATTGAGAGAAAAGACAAGCGATTAGCAGTTGGTGTTCAGTGGCATCCCGAAATCATGACTACATCTAATCGATCAAATGAAATAATTGATCTTTTAATTAAAAAAAGTAAAATTTATAAAGAAGAGAAAGAAACAGTAAACAACAACTAGGAGGTTTTTATGAAAGTAAAATACAATTTGTTACATAAAGATGCCAATACCAATGCTAGATACGGTACAATTGAAACTAATTATGGTACTTACGAGACACCGATGTTCATGCCAGTTGGGACAAAAGCTACTGTTAAAGCCTTAACTAACAGAGACATTAAAGAAGCCAAAGCTGGAATTATTCTCGCCAATACTTATCACTTGTGGTTACGTCCAGGTGAAGATTTAATTGCTAAAGCAGGTGGCTTACATAAATTTATGAATTTTGATGGACCAATCTTAACTGATTCGGGTGGTTTTCAGGTCTTTTCTCTAGCTAAGAACAAGAAGAAAGATATAACTGAAGAAGGAGTTCATTTTAAAAGTCACATCGATGGTCAAAAGTTATTTTTGACACCAGAAAAGTCGATTATGATTCAAAACAAATTAGATAGTGATATCGCGATGAGTTTTGATGAATGTCCTCCAGCTAGTGCCAGTCATGAATATTTGAAGAATAGTGTCGAACGAACTCTCCGTTGGGCTAAAAGGGGAAAGGAAGTTCACAACAATCCCCGTCAGAGTTTGTTTGGTATCGTGCAGGGTGGCGCTTATGAAGATTTGCGAAAATACAGTGCGATTGAAACGGTTAAAATGGATTTCGATGGTTATTCAATCGGTGGAGTGGCTAATGACGGTGAAAGCAAAGAGGACATGTATAAAGCTATCGATTATTCGATTAAATATTTGCCAGAAGATAAAGTTAGATACTTAATGGGAATAGGGGAACCATTAGATCTATTGGAAGGTATAGAGCGAGGTGTCGACTTATTCGATTGTGTTTTGTCGACGAGAATTGCCCGTCATGGTAACGCTTTCACGCGAAGTGGTAAAATAAATTTACGAAATGCCAAATATCGCGAAGACTTTTCACCACTAGATGAAAACTGTGATTGTTATGCCTGTCAAAATCATACGAAAGCATACATCAGACATCTAGTTACGACTGATGAAATTTTAGGAGCTGAACTTTTATCAATCCACAATACTCGTTTTTTAATTAAAATGATGGAAGAGATAAGAGAGGCTATAAAAAAGGATAGCTTTTTAGAATATAAAGAAAAGTTCCTAGAAAAATATAATAATTAATTATTTAGATCTAAAAAGAGAAAACTATTCATCAGTTTTCCCTTTTTTATTTATTCCAATAATACTACCGATTACCGAAGAAGCAATAATGGCACTGTAATAGATAAATAATTTTATTCCAAAATCGATATTAAAAACAAAGCCTATTCCTAGTATCAATAAAATAACTATTATACTGAACTTAATTCCTTCTAGATATCCTTTACTGCTTACATTTTTACCTAGAGCAAATCCACCACCAAAGATTGATAAAAGTAGTATTAAAACTTCAAATACTTTTAAGACTTTACTACCGATAATGTTGAAATTGTATAGTAATGTCATAACGATTAATGTTACTAAGAAGATAGCTAATACTATTCCTAAGGTTTTTAAATATTTTAAATAATCCATAAAATCACCTAATTAATAATATGTTTGGTATAAAATTATATTCAAAATATCACAATAAATATAGGTGATATTATGGATTATATCGTAGTTTTATATCGAACGTTAGTGTTCTACATTCTCATTACTATCATATATCGTTTTATGGGTAAGAGGGAAGTTGGTCAGTTGGGAATTGTCGATTTAATTGTGTCTATTTTAGTGGCTGAACTTGCTGCGATGTCGATCGATAACCATGAAGAATCAATCTTTTTATCGATTTTACCAATCATTTTATTACTAGTTATTCAGGTGATTATGAGTTATGTATCATTGAAGAGTAGTAAAGTAAGAAATCTCTTTGATGGTAATCCTTCAGTTATAATTAATCGCGGTAAGCTAAAGTTTAAAGAGATGGTTAAGCAACGTTACAATATCGAAGATTTACTCACCCAGTTACGCGAGAAAAACATTCGTACAATCGAGGAAGTCGACTTTGCCATTTTAGAGACGAGTGGTAAATTATCGGTCTTTAAAAAAGATAGTAATTTATTTGGTGAATATCCACTACCAGTAATTTTGGATGGTAAGATAGATTACGATACTCTACATCAAATTGACAAGTCTTCAACTTGGTTAAACCGTCAAATACGCAATGAAAATTTAACGATTCAAGATATCTTTTATGCTTTCTATCGCGATAAAAAACTCTTCATTATCAAACGTGAAGATATTGACAAATAAGACATTTTCATTTTTCCTTTCTTTACACTAATTTTTAGTCATGCTATAATTAGAATGACAATAAGGAGGGAGAATAATGGTTAAGTTATTTAAGAACATGGATCACGGGCTTCTTTTTGTAACTGTTTTGTTATTCGGTTTTGGCCTTGTTATGATATTCTCTGCTTCTAATATTGTGTCTTTTATGAGAATGGACCGCGTTCCATATTATTTTTTGGAACGTCAAGCTATCTTTTTAGCGGTAGGTACTGTTCTCGGAGGTATCGTTCTTACGATTAGTACTAAAAGTTATCGGTGGTTGAGTAGATTAGCGATCGTTTTTGCCATTGGACTTTTGGTTTATACGCATTTCTTCGGTCGAGTTGTAAATGATGCTAGAAGCTGGATTTATATCGGTAATGCTTCGTTTCAACCATCGGAGATAGCTAAAGTTATCATGATAATTTGGGTTGCTTGTTTCTATGAATATCGTCGAAAGAGTACTAATATTTTTTCAAGTGGCTTATTTCCACTAGCCATCGTTGGTATTATTTTTGGATTGATATTTATGGAACCCGATCTAGGGACAGGTCTTATCGTCTTATTTATTGCTGGTTTTATCTACATCATTACACCACTTGATAGTACTTTGAAATATAAGACCCTAGCAATTGGGGTTCTCTTCATGATTTTAGGAGCTATTCTCTATACTAAGGGTGATTTAACAGCTCTGTTTAACGAACGTCAAAAGTCGCGTGGGGACTATGACAATCCTTGTAGTGAAGAAAAGTTCTATACTAGTGGTAACCAATTGTGTAATGGTTATATTGCGATGAACAACGGTAATCTAACAGGTAAGGGTTTAGGTAAATCGACCCAAAAGTATTTGTATCTACCAGAGTCACATACCGATTATATCTTTGCGATTATTGTTGAAGAGTTAGGATATTTAACCGCCTTATTTATCTTGTTTTTATACGTCGTTTTACTAGCTCGCATAATCAATATTGGAAGAAGAGCCTTAACTGATCGCAATGCCATTATTTGTTATGGAGTTGCTTTCTATATCTTTTTACACATCGCCATTAATTTGTGTGGTATTTCGGGAATTACTCCGATGACTGGTGTACCGCTTCCATTCTTATCTTATGGTGGAACGTTTGCTATATGTTTAATAATTGCTCTAGCAGTTGTTCAGAGAATAAATATTGAAACTAGATTGAGTTTTGAACACGTAAGTAGAGTAAAACGTAAATCTAAAAGATAATAATCTCCTTAAAGGAGGTTTTTTATGTCTGTATTTAATGATTTTATTTATTTTAACAAGAATAGGATAGCTGTTTTAGTCTTGGTCAGTATCCTAGGAGTAGGAGCATATTTTGGAATCAATTACTATCGTTCTATGCTCGATGAGTCGAAAGAGATCGAAGAAGTAATCGCCGATAGTAGTACTAAAGCTGACGCCAATGAAAAGAAAGAGATAGAGGAAAAAGAAGAAATAGAGGAAGAAAGTCAAGATGATTCTCTTTTAATGGTTGACGTGAAAGGGGAAATAGAAAAACCAGGCGTTTACGAATTAGCGGAAGGAAAAAGAGTAATTGATGCCATTAAGCTGGCCGGTGGCTTAAAAAAACAAGCTGATACTTCCCTTATCAATTTGAGTAAAAAGATAAGTGATGGGATGGTAATCATCATCTATAGTAAAACACAAGTAGCAAACCTCGAAAAGCAACAAGAGATAGAAGAAAAAGCTAAAGCTTTGTGTACCGAGAAGATAGTAAATGATGCTTGTACTACTTCAGATGAAAAGGCCAATGATACTAAAGAAGAGAGCAATACTCAAACGACTACCAATACTAAAATTTCCCTAAATAATGCCACTTTAGAACAACTAGAGACATTACCGGGAATAGGCGAATCCAAAGCTAGAAATATCATTGATTACCGCAATCAAAAGAAATTTACTAAAATTGAAGAACTTCTCGAAGTCGATGGTATAGGTGAAAGTATCTTTGCTAAAATTAAGGAAAATCTTACTCTGTGATTATCTCTATTATTTTATATTTTTAATCAGTCTAATTGTTTTTGCTATATCTATATCAAATCCCATTAAAAGTAAAAATTATACTTCGTTTGAAGGAATTGTTACTAATATAAAGGTAACTAATTATGTAAGTTTAGAAATAAAAAATGCTAAAGATAAAATAATTGGAACTTATTACTTAAAAGATGATGAAAAACTAAATTTAGATTTAGGTGATAGAGTTAAAGTTTCAGGTAAAGCTAAGACAATATTAAAAAATACTAATCCCAATTTATTCAATTATAAAAATTATTTAGCTAGTAAAAAGATATTTAATAAAATTGAGATAGAGAACATATATCGCCTTAAGAAAAATACGAATATTTTTTATAAGATAAAAAAGGATTTAAATAATAATATTTCTCAAAGAAAAAATGCTCCTTATTTAAGGGCCTTTATTATGGGTGATACTTCAGATATCAAAATCGCTGTAAAAAATAAATACTTATCTCTAGGGGTAAACCATTTATTTGCCATTAGTGGTATGCACATATCTTTGATTACTGGAACTATTTTACTGGTTTTAAAAAAGCTGAAAGTGGAAGAGACTAAACGCTATTTAATTACTTCTTTATTTCTCGTTTTCTATATGTTTATCACTTCGTTTTCAGCTTCTGTCCTAAGAAGTGGCTTATTTTTCATCTTTTTAGCAGTTAATAACGTTTATTATTTCAATATCAAACCCCAAAATGTTTTACTACTGGTAATCAGTTTGATCATTATTCAAAATCCTTTTATCATATACAATACTGGTTTTATTTATTCTTCGGTAATAAGTTTTACTTTGCTTATAGAAAGTAAAAATTTAGAGAAAAATAATAACTATTTAATAAATCTTTTTCAAGTTTCACTGATATCTTTTATTGCCAGTTTTTTAATTACTGTTACTAATAATTTTGAAATAAATGTTTTGAGTACCATCTTTAATCTCTTTTATGTACCATTTGTCAGTTATCTCTTATTGCCACTTTGCTTTATCAATTTATTTTTACCGATTACTGATCCCATCTTATCGTTGTTAGTGAAGTTTTTAGAGAGCTTAACTCTGATGTTAGGTAATGTCAAATCGAAAATAATCTTATCACAAATCAATTTACCATTATTAATTCTTTACTTATTAATCATCTTTTTAATTCTTTTTAAAAGAAGAATAATTTATTATTTTTTACTTATAATATTAATAGTTTTTCATCACAATATCAATTTTTTCTTTCCCAGTAGTTACATCATGATGATCGATATCGGTCAAGGTGATTCCATTATCGTTCACAGCAATAATGAAACCGTTTTAATCGATACTGGTGGTAAAGAATTTACATTTAAAAACAGTAACAATTCTAATACTATTGCATATAATACAACGTATCCACTTCTCAAATCATTAGGAATTAAAAAAATCGATCGGCTCATTTTAACTCATGGGGATAACGATCATCTTGGTGAAGCTAAGAATTTGATAGATTTGATCGAAGTCGATAAAGTCTATTTCAATCTAGGAAAGAGAAATAAAAATGAATTAGATTTGATCGAAAAACTTGAATCCAAAAAGATTAAATATACGACCTCATATGAAAATTTAACTTTCAAAGTAGGTAATTTTAAGTTTTGGCAATTAAATAGGGAATATGATGACGAGAATACTTCTAGTAGTATCTATCTTGCTGAAATAGATGGTTATAAAATACTTTTTACTGGTGATGCCTCTTGTGAGAGTGAAAAATATATCCTAACTAAACTAGATACTAAAATTGATATTTTAAAAGTAGGACATCATGGTTCAAAGACTTCGACTAGTGAAGAGTTATTAGATAGTTTAGCTCCGCAAATTGCTCTGATATCTTCCGGTCGCGATAATAAATTTAATCATCCCCATCGTCAAGTGGTTGATTTATTACGAAGTAAAAAAGTGTCAATTTACAATACTCAGACTTCTGGTGCAATCGAGATAAATTTTAAGAAAAATGTCACCATTTCGCCGTATTTTAAATAAAATACAGTAGTCGCTATCGCAAAGTATAGCGTTTATATAGATTGAGGACATTTGTCCTCTTTTTTTTATAAATCTTGAATTTGATTTAAAAAACTGGTAGAATGTAATTACTTGTTAAGAAGGAATGTGAAAATATGCTAAATGTTTATAACGATAGAAAGTACATGAGTATGGTTCAAGATATCGTTGAAAACGAAGAATTTCAAAAGACTAGAAATTTTACTCATCATCAAAATAATCGTTTTGATCATTCTCTTAGAGTATCTTATTATTCTTATAAGATATCTAAACTTTTACATCTAAGTACTGAAGAAGTAGCGAGAGCTGGTCTATTACATGATTTCTTTCTAGTAAATAATCAGGGACTTGATAAAAAGGATCGTATGAAGGTTATGGTTGAACATCCTAACGAAGCAGTTATCAATTCCAAAAAGTATTTTACTTTAACGGAAAAGGAAGAAGATATCATCAAAACTCATATGTTTCCGATAGGTTCACAAGTACCAAAATACTTGGAGAGTTGGATAGTTGATATCGTCGATGATGGAGTTGCACTATACGAAGCTAGTGTTACAACGCGAAAGCATATCACGGCAGTATCTAATTTCCTATTAATATTTTTGATCAATTACCTAAGATAACTTAGGTTTTTTTCTTTATTTAATTTAAAAAGTGTGATATAATATGCGACTTGTAAGGGAGTAAAAGATGAAAAATAAAAAATATCAAGAAGAGTACTACCAGGAAGCGGCGTTGATGTGGCGAAAAGAAAATCCTGATGTTTTATTCATTCCGCAACGTGCGGTGGTAACTTTGAAAAAAGGACATAAAATGCCATCAGGTGTAGTCTTGACGGAAGATGTGAGTATCGGGATTGGAAATCGTATGAAAACGATGCGTAAATATCAAAACCTAACGGAACAAGAAAAGGAATTTTGGAAAGATTTTGGACTTTATGTAAGTTCGATTCCAACTGAGGAAGAATATCGATTAGCTGCTTTGAAATATGAGAATGAACATCCTGAAAAAAGAGGAATACCTAAAGCGGCGAAAATAGAAATAGATGTAGAAACCGAAAACGGTGTTTTTAAAAAGATGATCAATATCGGTCTGAGAATTTATACGATGCGTAGACATATCGATTCACTACCAAGTGAAGTAAAAGATTTTTGGGCAACCCACGGATTATTTGAATTGGAAAATAAAAAAGAAGATTACAAACAGGCCTTTATTATTTGGCGTAAAGAAAATCCTCATCGTATCGCTCCTACTCAAAATCAAAAAATAGTTATTGATGGTAAAAATATTAATATCGGTTACAAATATAATGTTCTTCGTGACGGTATCGAAAAGATGAGTGATGAAGAATTAGCTTTTTGGCAAGAGGCTGGAATTTTTTTAGATACTCCGACTGAGGAAGAGTATCGTGAA
>CANRCI010000019.1 GCA_947629075.1 uncultured Bacilli bacterium
GGATATGTAATCGATAAAGCCGGAAACATAAACAGTTGTAAAACGACAGTTAAAAGAGATACGGTGAAACCTTCTTGTAATATAACTTTTTCTGGTACTAAAGGAGTAGAAGAATGGTATCGAACTAATCCAACCGCAACCTTAAATAGAAGTGATGACAGAAGTCAAATCCAAGATTATGGAATTACTACTTCTGGTAGTGTTACTTATAATGGTAAAGGTAGTGACGTTCAAAGTGCTGAAACGAGTGGAACTACCTGGCATGGATATGTAAGAGATAAAGCCGGTAATGAAGCAAGTTGTAATAGTTCAGTTAAATTGGACAAGACCAAACCAACTTGTAAAATAACACCATCTGGAACATCAGGTTCAAATGGTTGGTATGTCTCAACTGTAACTATGTCACTTATAACTAATGATGAACGAAGTAAGATTCAATCTTATGGACTAGATACTTCATCAGCTGATACCTTTAATATGTTAACTAGTGGTAAGCAATCAGATACTAAGAATATCACTTGGTATGGACATGTAAAAGATAAAGCTGGAAACGTTGGTAATTGTAATCTAGCTAATGTTAAAGTTGATATGACTAAACCAACTTGTGAAAGAGTAATGAAAAAAGGTTCCGCTAATGGTGGAAATTATAGTAACGGAAGTTGGTATTCAGGAAATATTTATACCAGTGCAACTTGTAGTGATGCAACAAGTGGATGTCAGTCGAAAAAGACTGTAACTACTACTGGGGCAACGACAAACGTTAAAAATCAAGAACAAGCATCATGGACGGTTCAAGCAAATGGTTCATCGAGCTTGACCTGGCGTGTATATGATAACGCTGGAAACTATAAAGATTGTACAGCTATCTCTGCAAAAAGAGATACGGCTGATCCAACTTGTACATTGAGACAATCAGGAAGTGACAGAACATCATCAGCGGCAGTTTCATTTTCGGCAAGTGACACTGGTGGTAGTGGTTTAAAACAAACTTATAATACTACTTTGTATTTAGGAAAAGGAACTACTACTAAAACCGTTTATGACAATGCCGGAAACGATGGTACTTGTAGTGTTACAGTAGGTACGTATAAACAATATCATAAAAGAACTTGTAACACCGGAAAGAGATGTACTAGTGCGGCGTGTGAAGAATACAATACTGATTGTTCAAAATGTGGTTGTAGTAAATATGCAACATCTGGTACTAAAACTGAAATAGATTCAGGTGGTTATTGGAATGCTCCACAACATAGAGGAGATACCGGTTGTGACATTGTAACTAATGCCATTCCTGGTCAGACGACTTGTACTACTGGTGGAGTATCTGATTTTAGTAAGTCATCTACGGCAGTAAAATATACTTATCATTATTGGTGGTCTGAAAAAAGTGGGGGCGGATGTGAATCCGGTTGTACAGCTTGGACAGATTATAAAGTAGTACACAGTTGCCAAACTTGTAAAAAATGTTCTTCTGCTGGATGTAAAACCCACAAACAAGATGCCAGTAAATGTGGTTGCCAGACTTGGAACGGATGGGGTTCTTGGACAAATGGTTCCGGTGGTAGTGATAGCAATGATACTGAATATGAAACTAGAACGATGTATGAAGTAACTGGATATAACCCATAATTTATTGAGACTATAATTATTTATAGTCTTTTTTCTTTTAGTATTTATTTCTTTTTGATATAATAAATAAAGGTGATATCGATGGACAAAAAACATATCAGAAACTTTTCAATAATAGCTCATATCGATCATGGAAAAAGTACTTTGGCCGATCGCATTTTAGAGCTCTGTGGAGCCGTTACTAAAAGAGAAGCTAAAGATCAATATTTAGACAGTATGGATATCGAAAGAGAGCGAGGTATTACAATTAAACTTAATACTGCATCTCTAAAATATAATTATGATGGTGAAGAATACAATTTAAATTTAATCGATACTCCAGGTCATGTCGATTTCAGTTATGAGGTTAGTCGTAGTCTAGCTGCTTGTGAAGGAGCAATTTTAGTAGTTGATGCTGCTCAAGGGATTGAGGCTCAAACACTTGCTAATTTGTATTTGGCAATGGAAAATGATTTAACGATAATACCGGTTATAAACAAAATAGATTTACCTAATGTTGATGTTAATCGAGTAAAGAAAGAATTAATTAACCTTTTAGGTTTTAGTGATCGTGATATCATTTTGACAAGTGCTAAGACGGGATTGGGAGTTAAAGAATTGTTAGATAGAATCGTTACGGAAATTCCTTGTCCTAAGGGTGAAGATAACGATAAATTACAAGCTTTAATCTTTGATAGTGTCTTTGATTCTTATCGTGGTGTAATCATATCGACTCGTGTAGTAAATGGTAAAATTAAAGTCGGTGATAAAATAAAACTTATGTCTAGCGGAGTTGAATACGAAGTAGTAGAACTGATGATAAATACTCCAAAAGAGGTAAAGAAAAAGGAACTCGTTGCTGGTGAAGTTGGTTTTATAGCGGCGAGCATTAAAAATATTTCTGATATTAAAGTAGGAGATACGATTACTAATAGTAAAGATCCAGCTCTTAAAGCTTTAGATGGATATAGACCGATGAAATCAATGGTCTTCTGTGGTTTGTTTCCAATTGAATCCAGCAAATTCGAGGATTTACGCGATGCTTTAAACAAACTTAAATTAAACGATGCATCTCTTGTCTTTGAACCTGAGACTAGTAGTGCTTTAGGGTTTGGCTTTAGATGTGGTTTTTTAGGACTTTTACACATGGATATAATTAAAGAGCGAATATCTAGAGAATTCAATATCGATATAATTACAACTGCTCCTAGTGTTATCTATGAAGTAATACTTACTAATGGTGAAGTAGTAATGGTAGATAGTCCTAATAAAATGCCTGATCGCAGTAAGATAAAACAAGTAAAAGAGCCATTTATTAAAACTAACATTTTTACACCTAGTGAATATATTGGTCCAATTATGGAACTTTGTCAGGATAAAAGGGGCAGTTATATAAGTATGGAATATATTGATACTGAAAGGGTTAATATTCATTATGAATTGCCACTTTCAGAAATCGTTTATGATTTTTTTGATAAGTTAAAATCTTTTACTAAAGGTTATGCTTCATTCGATTATGATTTTATTGGTAATAAGGATAGCGATTTGGTAAAGATGGATATTTTGCTCAATGGTGAAGTAGTTGATGCTTTATCAATAATAGTTCATAAAGATTTTGCTTATAATCGTGGTAAAGCGATAGTTGAGCATTTAAGAAAAGTTTTACCTAGACAGATGTTTGAGATTCCTATTCAAGCTGCTCTAGGGACTCATGTTATTGCCAGAAGTACGGTAAAAGCTCTACGAAAAGACGTTTTAGCTAAATGTTATGGTGGAGATATTACACGTAAGAGAAAACTTTTAGAGAAACAAAAAGAGGGTAAAAAGAAAATGAAACAGATTGGTAGTGTGGAACTTCCGCAAGAAGCGTTTATGAGCGTTTTAAGTATGGATGAGGAGTAGATAATATGATAAGAAACTTAAAAGCTAATGATTTGAAGGTGGAAGATATTTTAAGAAGTGCTGATTTGGATACACCTCTTTTTTATCTTCGTAAAGATAATAAAACTTTATCGGTTGCTAAAAGAGATCCCAATGATTACTATGGTACAGTATGGGAAGATGTTTTAGATACTACTAGTATACGTTGTAAATTGGATAATCAGATGCGAGAAGAAGTTATCAGTTTTTTGGTCAATAGTATTTTGGTAATTGATGATGATAAATATATCAATACTTGTAAAATGGGACTTGGACTTCCTACCGCTTTATATGGAATAGTTGCTGATGACTTTTTGTCAATCCTTCTTGGAAGTGTGGTGACAGCTGATTCGATTGTCGATTCATTTAATAATGTCCAAATGACAGAAAAAATTAAAGATATGGCCTGGTGTGCTAATAAACATTTACTAATCGATCACTATATCAACCAAGAGAAACTTTTAGAAAATTTATCTGATCCGGCACGAGATGCGATATTTAAAAATTATTTCGATCAAAAATATCATTACAATTTAAACAATTTTGATCAAGTACCTACTAGAGATCGTCAATGTATTAAAAAATATATCAATAAACAGACCAAAAAATCTAGGAGGTAGAATTAATGGTAAATAATTTAAAAGTAAATCCCGGTTTTGTTAGATTGATTTTAATGGATGCTAAAAATTATCCAATAATTCATTACAAAACAGATAAAGCTAACAAGAAAATAAAGATTTTTACTGATTTCTGTAATTATCATACAATTGATTATACACCGCATAATGAAAGTGTTTGTCTTTATCAAATGGAGAATAGCCTAAATTCGTATTATGATTCTTTTTGTAGACTATTAGAAGAGAGATTGAAATATGATAAATATTTAATTTCCGGTTTAGCAGTCAGTAGTCTGTTGATTGCTTATCTAAAAGAACCTTTTATATTTCAAGTTTTTCCAACTTTTTTTATCGGCCATAAGTCGCATGAATGTTATAAGTTACAAAAAGCTAAAAAGAGATTTGATGAAGTGAAACAGCTAATTGATGAAAAAGAATTGTTTCAACAAGCCATTGATGATAGAGAGTTTACTTCGGAACTAGATGTGAAGACGAGACAGGTTTTAAATAAAAATGATGGCCATTTAAACTTGAACAATTTTGATGATGTTCAACCTTATGACCAAATTAAAATATATAAGAAAGTAGATGAATTGCGTGGCAAGAAGTAATGTAAAGTCACTTTATATTCACATTCCATTTTGTGAAAGTATCTGTTCTTACTGTGATTTCTGTAAGATGTTTTATCGTGAAGAATTGGCTTTTCATTACTTGCAAAAATTAGAAGAAGAAATTTTAGAGAGATATCGTGGGGAAGTATTAGATACTATTTACATAGGAGGGGGAACTCCTTCTTGTCTTAGCCCAGCTAATTTGCGATATCTTTTTTCTATTGTCTCTAAACTCAATAAAAGTGCGAATCTAGAATTTACAATCGAAGCTAATATCAGTGATATCGATGAAGAGTTTTTAAAGATGTGTAAAAGTTCTGGTGTCAATAGAATTAGTATTGGCATTCAAACTATCAATGAAAAGTTTTACAAGTTTTTAAATAGATATAACGATATTAATTCGATATTGGATAAGATTGAGCTCACTAAAAAATATTTTACCAATATAAATGTTGACTTTATGTATGGATTTAGAGATGAGACGATGGATGATTTAAAGAAAGATTTAGACTTCTTTAAAAGTTTAGATGTCGAACATATATCGATTTATTCCCTAATTTTAGAAGAGAATACTAAGTTGTATATCGATAAGACTAGACCGATCGATGAAGATTTAGAAAGTGATATGTATTACTACATAGTTGATTATTTAGAGAGTAATGGTTATAGGCAATACGAAATAAGTAATTTTGCTAAACCATCTTATGAATCACATCACAACTTAAGCTATTGGAACAATTTAGAGTATTATGGTTTTGGTCTGGGAGCCAGTGGCTATATCGATGGTGTTAGATATACTAATACACGAGGGATAAACAATTACTTAAGAGGAAATTATGTTCTAGAGCAATACGAAGTTAGTGATCGCGAAGCAAAAGAGATGGAAGTAATACTAGCTCTTAGAAAGAGAGAAGGACTAGAGATCAGTAAATTTTTTGATAAATATAAAGTGGCGGTTTTTGATATTTTTGATATAATGAAATTAGTAGATGATAATATGTTAGAGATGGATGATAGATTTATTAGAATTCCTAAAGATAAATTATACGTTTCTAACCGTATTATGGTTTGTTTTCTTGGAGGTAGTAATGAATAAAGTTAAAATTTTTGATAAAGAGATTTCTTATATAAAAAATGAAAAATATCAGACGGATGCGAGATATTTAATAGATGGACTTCCAGATTATTTCTTTGAAGTTCCAGCTTCATCTACTGGTAAGTATCACCCTAAATATGCTGAAGGTGATGGTGGATTAGTGCGTCATACCAAGGCTGCGGTTAAAATGGCTTATGAACTTTTAAACGATCCAGCAATTGGTGATAAATATACTAGTCGTGAAAAAGATTTGATGATAATTGCCATTTTAGTTCACGATGGATTAAAACACGGTAAAGAAAAAGAAAAGTATGTAAGATTTGATCATCCTTTATTAGCAGCTTCATACGTAGAAGAGAATAATAAAAATTTGAATATGAATGATGATGATGTCAAATTGGTAAGTGATTGCATTAAAACTCATATGGGACCGTGGACAACCGATTATTTTGGAAATGAAGTTTTAGAAAAACCGAAGAGTAAATATCAGAATTTTGTCCATATGTGTGATTATTTAGCAAGTCGTAAATTTATTAATGTCAATTTTGATGATGATAATAATGTTTTAGATTAGGAGGTTTTGTATATGTCAAAGTGGGATGTTGAATATCTCAAACTATGTAAAAAAATATTAGAGGAAGGAGTAGAAAAAGAAAATCGAACAGGTACCAATACCATAAAAATTCCATCTTATCACTTACATTTCGATTTAGGTGAAGAGTTTCCAGTGCTAACTACGAAACAACTTTATTTTAAAAATGCTATCTTAGAGATGCTTTGGATTTATCAAGCTAAGTCGAATGATGTCAGATGGCTTCAAGAACGTGGTGTTAAAATTTGGGACGAATGGGAAATAGGTGAGGATGGTATCTGGCGAGCTGAACAGATGGTACCAGATGGCAATGGTAAGTTAGTAAAGACTAAAGTTGAAAAGAATTTCGGTAAAGAATGGGCCCATACAATTGGAACAGCTTACGGTTGGATCGTCGATAAATACAACTTGAGTGACAATTTAATAGATAAGATTAAAAACAATCCTAACGACAGGAGAATGGTCATGAGTCTGTGGCAAGATGAGTACATACCAACTGCTGTTTTGCCGTCGTGCGTATGGAGTAGTGAGTGGGATGTCACCGATGGAAAGCTAAACGCTTGGGTCCACCAGCGAAGTTGTGATGTTCCTCTAGGAGTACCATTCAATGTAACGCAATATGCTACTCTCTTAGCTCTACTTGCTCACGTGACTGGACTTGAACAAGGTACACTCGATTGGAGTATGAAAGATGCTCACATATACGTAAATCAAATCGATGGTATTAAGGAACAGCTTAAACGTTATGAAGAGTATGGTGATTTGCCAGCTCCTGAGTTATGGATCAACCCAGAAGTAACTGATTTCTTTGAAATAGATAATTCTCGTGAATTGAAAGATGTCAAAGTAAAAAAATATAAGCATATGGGACCTATAAAATTCCCAATATCACAGTAAGATGAAGCTTTCTTTAATAGCAGCCGTTGGTAAAAACGGTGAACTCGGCAAAGACAATGGACTGCTTTGGAATCTACCCCAAAACTTAAAATTCTTTAAAGAAAATAGAAGAGCATGGCATTAAATAAAAACATTTAGTTTATAGGAGAAAATAATTATGAAGTGTGGTAAATTAATAGTAATTGAAGGAACAGATTGTTCTGGTAAAGAGACGCAGAGTAAAATTCTTGAGGCTAGGCTTAAAGAAGACGGATATAGATGTAAGCGATTTTGCTTTCCTAACTACGATTCACCAACGGGTAAAATAATTGGTGGTAGTTACTTGGGTAAGCCAGAAATAGGGAAGAGTTTATTCAAAGAGGGAGCTGTTAATGTCGATCCTAAAGTAGCTTCTTTATATTATGCAGCTGACCGTAAATACAATATAAATACTATTTTAGAAGAGGGTAAAGATTTGGATTATATAATCTTAGATCGCTATGTCTTTTCTAATATGGCTCATCAAGGTAGTAAAATTTTAGATAAAGATGAAAGATTTAATACTTATCAATGGATAGATAAATTAGAGTTTTGGCTTTTAGGACTTCCCAAACCAGATATTACTTTATTTTTACATATGCCTTATAAATATACCGTTGAACTACATAAAAATCGTGCTTATTTAGATGAACACGAAAAGAGTAAAAGTCATCTATGTCATGCAGAAGCTTGTTATTTGGAACTTTCTGAATTATACAATTGGGATAAGATCGAGTGTGTCTCTGGTGGTAAGATTAAATCGATTGAAGACATTAGTGAAGAAGTATATAAAGCTATAATAAGTAAAAAATAAATTATAATAAAAAAGCACGATTATTATCGTGTTTTAATATGGTCAAATATAGGATATTAATTTTTATGTGAGTTAAAATATTTATCTATTTCTTCTTTTGTTTTTTCACTTTGTGGTTTTACCACATATAAAAAGAATATAGTTGAACCACAAAAGATACCTAAATTTAAGATATTGATGTCATTATTACCAAGAAATTTAAAAAGTGAATAAAAAACTATATTGAAAATAGTACACATAACCATCAATTTATAAATTATGTCTTTATAGTTTGTCATTTTTAATTTTTTAAATTTATTTATTATTTGATATTTTACTATTAAGTATGAAACTGGTAGATACACAACTGGTAGATAATCACATAGATCGAACATACAGGGAATAAAGCCCAAAATGTTATAACCCGTCAGTGAAGTAATTATACCGGTGATGTTTAATACTAATAATACAATTACATATTGAAGAAAAAGATACAACATATCATTATCACCTATAAAAAGTATAGTATATTAAAGAAGTATTTTCAATTCGTCTTACCAGATACCATTTAAGTACTAAAAAATACCATTCAGGTATGAAAAGGTACCATTTGATTAAAGAAAAATTTCTAAATGATATAATTAAATCATCTGGAGAGATTACTTAAGGAGGGTATGATGAAATTTAATAAATATTTATTAATTGTATTGGCAATTACCTTTATAACATCAGCAGGACAAATTTTTGCTTTTTCAGAATTTAAAAACTTTTATACGATAACAAATGCTTCAATACCTGCCAATAACGGAAGTAGAACTTTTACTAAAACTAATATCGATCTATTAGAGGCAGGTTATGATGGACAAGCAGTAAACAATGTTACTATTTCACCATCTAAAGATACTTTAGATGTAAGACTAGTTATATCTTCATTGAATAATAAAACTGATGGTTGGAAAATTTTAACGAATGGTAAATCTACTATTGTTGGAACTGGTCTAAGTTATGGATTCCCAGTTAGTTCAGATGTATTTAAATTAACTATTGATTCTAGATGGTATTATACTAAAGCTACTACAGTAAGTGGTAAATGGGGATTTTATAATAATAATTCATAAATAATAAAAATTAAGAAATACCTCTCCAGAAATTTTTTGCGTGAGGTTTATTATGTTAAAAAGAAATAAAAAGTTAATAATATTATATTTGTTTATCATTGGTATATATGTCGTTAATATATGTATTTTTATGAAAAATATATATGCTAAAAACTATTTGTTTTTTGATGATGTAAACAGATTTTCTTTTTGGGATTATTCTTTTCATCAAGGAATTGCTACTATATTAATGTTTTTGTTGCCCATCCTCATTTCTTTTATATCATTGTTCGATTTATCCCGTAAATTAAAGGGTTCTTATTTAAAAAATTGTCTGTTACGTGAGAGATATGAAAAGTTCATGATCAAAGAGATAGTATTGTCGTATTTAAAAGCTATTATTCCTTTTATTGTTGGGACAGGTACCATATTTATAATTGGAAGTTTCTTATTCAAAGAGAATATCTCTAATACAGAATATGCCGATTTATTTTCGGGGTTTATATACAATAATTCATATTCCCCTTATTATCACGTCTTCATATCTATGATATTACTGATACTATTTATTTGTTTCATCGTTAATCTTGGAGTTATAATCTTTAGAGTGATAAGAAATTATAATATAACAGTTGTATTAACTTTTATTTGTCTGAACGTTCTCAACTATGTAATGTCAATTATTTTTACATTGTGTTCTTATTTTGTAAGTTATGAATTTAATGATATTTTAGATAACTTTAATATATATAGTGGTTATTTAGGGGGTTATTATATCAATTTTAATCTAATAGTTATTCTCGTTCTATTCATTATTTCTTCAATTGTAGTTTGGGTTTTATATAAGGATAAGGAAAGGGTAGTGATGGATTTTGAGCACTAAGATATTAAACATTATTACTTCCAAAAAAGAATACTATGTCTTATTGGGTTATATAATGTTAGGGTGTTTAGCCTTTGCGAATCGTTATGCGGGAGATGCTTACTTAGACATAATGTTAACAATTACCAATAACAAAATTTTCTTAATTATCTTTTTATATCCCAGTTTTGTCTTTTTATGGTATCTCGTCATAAACTACATGAATAATGATTATTCTTATTTACTGCGAATGAACAACAGAAGAGATTACTTATTTAAAATAATAAAACAATTAATACTTGCAACTACATTATTTTTTCTTCAATATATTGTCATTCAGATGATTTTTATTAATATTACCAAACATACTCCATTTTTAATTAGTAATAACTTTGGATATGACACTAATGATTTTATTTTATTGTTGGTCTGTCTAGGTAGAACTTTTTTAAATTTGCTAATCTTGGGATTGTTTTCATTCTTACTATTAATGGAAGATTACAATAAAGAATTTAGTTCTAGTATCATATTTCTAGTTCTAATAATAACTTTCTTTAGTGATAGATTTTATGCCACCAAATATTCTTTAATCAATATTTTTAATCTAGGTTTTCAAGTATATGGCTATGATTTGTGTAACAATATATATTATTTGATATCATCTAGTATATTTTTCTTTTTAACTTTATCTTTAATATTAATGTTTACAATCAATAAAAAATATCAGAAGATAGATTTGGGGATCGATGTATGAAATACGAGTCTTTAAAATATAAATTATTACGTTCTTTTGCTATTAATAAAACGAGGTTATTTCTTCTTTTATTAATGTTGACTTTAGTCTTAGTCTTTAGATTTTCCTATAATTTTGCAGGTGACTATTCGATGTACTATTACATCATTTCCGGAATTGCTAAGACGAATATTAACTTTCTAAATGTATCGATGATCGTTTCTTATAATATTTTTATAGTATGCCTATCGATTGAATTATGCATTACCTATAAGAAAATTAGTTATAATCTATTACCGCGATTATCTTCCAAAAAAATCTTTAATAACATGTACGGCGAAAACTTGATTTTGATCAGCATTTATTCTTTGTTTTTTTACTTGTTATGTAGTTTACTGGTTGGGTTTCAAGAATTTAATTTTTTAACTTTACTTTTAATAGTTTTAAAGAATATATATATAAGTACGATAGCGATTACGCTGTATGAATTTTTTAAGAAATATTATGTGATATTAATGGCCTTAATAATTATTTTACCAATTTATTTTAATTACATTTCTCTAATTTATATTACAGATTTTAATGTCCAACTAAAGGGTGTCGTAATATTATTATTTAACATCATTTTATATAGTATAAGTTATTTTAATAGGAGGTATCTATATGAGTATAAAGATTAAAAACGTTTCCAAAAAAATAAAAAGAGAACAGGTCTTAGATAGGGTTACTTTAACTTTCAATGAAGGTCATATTTATGGTATTACTGGTCGAAATGGTTCTGGTAAAACGATGTTATTAAAAACGATTTGCGGTTTTGTTGTACCAGATGATGGGGAAGTAATAGTTGATGGAGAAAACATCTTTAAAACAAGTGGTTTTCCTAAAGATACTAGGGCTATGTTTGATAGTTCAAACTATTTAAATGATTTAAGTGGGTATGAAAATTTAGAGTTATTGGCATCCATTCAAAATAAAATTACTAAAAAAGAGATTGATGAAACTCTAGAACAGGTTAAGTTGACTACGGAAAAGAATAAAAAATTTGGAAAATATTCTCTAGGAATGAAACAGAAAGTAGGAATTGCCCAAGTTTTAATGGAAGATCCTAAAATAATGATTTTTGATGAACCATTTAATGGTTTAGATGATAATAGTGCTAAAAACATAAGAAAGATACTCAAAAAAAAGAAAGAAGAGGGAAAAATTATTATTATTGCAACCCATGTTAAAGAAGATATAGAAAATCTTTGTGATATTATTTATCGCATGGATAAAGGGAAAGTAGTTAAAAATTAATGCATCAAAAAAGAGAAAATTTAATTTCTCTTTTTTATTCTTTTAATAAAATTATGTCATCTGGAACATTCATATCAATTATTTCAACATCATCAGCAAGAACATCGATTATATCAAGATTTTGTTCCGGTTCAACAACTTTATAATTAAATTTAACATTGTCTAAATATAGAGTATTATCAACTTTATCGCTAGCGTCTGGAATAGCACCACCAGCCATATTATTGATACTGTGGTTTTCATCTAAGACAACTTCATCACCATCGTGAATTTCAGTATTTTGAGCTTGGAATTCATTAAAGTTAAAGTTGTTTTCAAAAATGTCAAGACCATCATCAATATTTTCTTCATCTTCATCTTCATCTACTTCATCTTCGATTTCAAAGATATCAGTTATTAGTGATGGTAAATCGTTTTCATCTTCAATGCTAGCATCGATTAAGTCATCTTCTAGGTCGAAGTCATCGTAATCTTCATCATTAACACCACTAACATTAAGACCCATCTCTTTACGAATACTGTTATCTAGGTCAGTATCGATATCGATAACACGATATACTTCTTGGAAAGTTGTATAACCTTCTAGAACTTTTAGTAAAGCATCTTGTAAAAGGGTAGTAGTATCACCACTGTAGACCATTTCACGAAGTTGTTCCTTATCAAGGTTTTCATCACTGATAGCATCACGAAGTTTTTCACCGATGTATAAGACTTCATGCAGAGCCATACGACCGACGAATCCTTTATGACAATGTTCACAACCGACCGGTTCATACAACTGTTTAACTTTTTTCTTTAATACTTTTTTGAATAATATTCGTTCATATTTTGTAGCAGGGCGCAATCTTTTACAGTGAGGACATAGAGTTCTCGTCAACTTTTGAGAAATGATTCCTACAACTGAAGCTGCAATCATGTATCGTTCAACGTTCATATCGATTAGACGTTCAATCGTGGCAAGTGAGTTATTGGTGTGGATAGTCGATAGAACTAAGTGTCCAGTGATTGATGCACGAACGGCAATTTGAGCTGTTTCTTCGTCACGCATCTCTCCGATTAGAATGATGTTCGGGTCTTGACGCAAGATAGATCTAAGCGCAGCCGCGAAAGTCATTCCAATTTCACTGTTAACTTGAACTTGGTTAATACCTTCGATATTCATCTCTATCGGATCTTCGACGGTTATTACGTTAGTCTCTTCTTTATTCAAAGCTTGTAACATTGAATAAGTAGTAGTCGATTTACCAGATCCAGTAGCACCAGTAACCAAGATAATACCATTTGGAACAGCCATCATCTTTTTAACTTTTTCCAAGTTAGAAGGAGTAAAGTTAAGTCCCTCTAAACCAGATAGACCTTTTTGGAAGTCCAAGATACGTAAAACTGTTTTTTCACCTTCGTTAGTAGGAAGAACAGATACACGGATATCCAAATCACGTCCACCAATACGGCCTTTGATAGCACCATCCTGCGGTAGCCTTGTCTCGGTGATATTCATATTTGAAACTAGTTTAACCCTAGTAATTAAATTTCTCTCATAAGCTTTTGGTACGATAGCATGGTTTTGCAAGTCACCATCTATTCTCATACGAACCATAAGAGAGTCATCCCTCGGGTCTAGATGTATATCACTGGCATTGTGCTGTGCAGCATATAGTATAATTTGATTGACGATGTCAACTATAGGTGTTTTAGCAAAATCATACTCTACCATAATAAATTTCCCCTTTTTATATTTTCCTGTAGAATTTTACTCTAATTTATTATATAATATTTTTAAGTTATAATCAATAAAGGTAAGTGATTTTTTTATGAAAAAGTTGAATAAAAAGGGTTTCTTACTAGCAGAAGCTATAGTTGTTGGTGTTTTCATATTAACACTATTTACAGTTTTGTTTTCCAATATCGTTCCGATGTTCGGATATTATGAAGCCAACCTTATGTATGATGACATCGACAGTATCTATAAAATCCATTTAATTCGTAATATGATTCTCATCGATAGTGATATCGATTCCAGTAGTGATGCGATTAACCAAATATTTGGTCGTATCTCATCAACTTATGGTTATTATAGTTTTTCAAACGATAACATCTGTAATTATTTAAAAAATAAAAATTACTGTAAAACTTTGTTAAGTGAAGATTATTTAAATGTCAAATCGATTGTCGTTACTACTTATAATACGCAATTGTTAAAGAATAGTTTGAAATCGATAACACTTCCACGTACGGTTGAAAACTACATTGAAGAAATGCAGACTTATAACTCACCAACTTCTTATAAGAATTACAAACGTTTAATTGTCGAATTTAATGATGGACATGTTGCCAATCTAGAAATTAGAGTTGTCTGTGGTAAGACAGATCTTTCTTAGGAGGAATTTATGAGAAAGTTAAATAATAAGGGATTTACTGTAATCGAACTCATTCTATCGTTTATTTTTGTTATGATTTTAGCTCTTAGTATGTTTGGATTGCTTACTTCTTATAAGAACAAAAGCCAAATCGAAAGCATTAAAGCCGATATCGTTACTTATAAAAATGATATAACTGCTAATATTCAAAAAGACATCAATGCCAAAATTTTGAGAAGAGCAGAGTACTGTAATAGTGGCGCTCATCCCGTTAAAAGTTGTGTCATGTTGTATTTTAATGATAATACATCAGCTAGATTATCAGTAGAGACGGGAAGTTATACTGATGAATATGGTGAAAATTATGAAAGCAATTATATCTCTTATAATGGTATAAGATATGATACTAAAGAACCAGCGTTTACCATGATTAGTAAAAAAGATTTATTGTTGACTGCCGATTCATCAACCTTTATAGAAAAAGGAATTAATTTGTATCGCATCATCATTCCCATTACTCATACTGATTTAGATGAAGAATATGAAATTAGAATTGTTGCGAATGGTTACGACTACACATACGGTGTTCCAGAATTGCCAAAAGCTCCTACTATAAAAGCAGAGGATCCAGATGGAAATGCCTATGCCAGTGGTACTAATACAACGAAACAAATCGGTTTCCGTCTTACTGGAGCAACGTTTAATTACGGTTCTGTAGATTACACTGAGTACTGTCTATTCGAAGGAGTAGATGGTGATGTATCTAGTTGTAGTTGGCAAAAATATACTGGTCGTGTAAGTCTTACAGCTAAGAAAACTTATTATGTTTATGGTCGAACTAGAGGTACTTATAACGGCAATGTCCTATATAGTAAACCAACTAGTAAGTTTATCATCATAATGACATAAAATTGATAATTACAAGATAGATAATAGCTGAAATAATAGAATGCAAAATTCTCGCTTTAAAGAAACTTTTGTATTCTATTTTTGTATCCTCTAAAATACTCATTACTTGTAAATGGATTGAAAGGCCTCCAAAAGATAGAAAAATAGTAATTATCAGACCTTTAGTAACAAGATTAAAAGGACTATGGCTGACTAAAGTAATTCCACTAGTCATCTCTAAAATGCCATTGATAATTATTTTTAAATAAATATTGGGATTAAATAATTTATTTATGAAGGAAACGATTAGTAAAAAGGTAATAATTATACCTAGAAGGAGCATCAAAGTATTAAAAGTTTTAGTTATCGAATTATTTAAGACAGTAATAAAACTCTTATGATTTTCTTCAGTCTCTATTCCTCTTAGTTCTTTGGTTCTCTCATTTATTAAAATGGCCATGACAAAGTTACCGAGAAAGTGGGATACTAAAATTATTAGGGCTAGATTTCCATTTTTTAGAAGGATACTGCCAACTGTTCCAATGATAAAAATCGGATTAGAAAAGTGGGTAAAGCGGATTAAGTTCTGGGCTTCCTCTAGCGAGATTAAATTTTTATCTAAAAGTTCTTTGGTGAGTTTGGCTCCACTGGGAAAACCAGAAATCATACTGAATATCAAAGCGTAAGAAGAGTTTTTGTTAATCTTTAAAATTTTGTTTAAGAACCTCGTATGATTGGTAATGATTTTTATAAAGTTATATTCGCTCAATAAATCGGTAATGATAAAAAAGGGAAAAAGAGAAGGAAAAACGTTTTTGATGAAGATACTGGTACCACTTAAAACAGTTTCAATACTTGTTTCAGGATATAAGAGAATTAAACTCATCATCACTAATAAAAAAATAATTATGATAAAATTTTTGTAGTTTGTTTTCATAAATAATCCTCTTTTTGGTATAATTATTTTAGGATGTGATTACATGTTTAGTAAAATATATGCAAAATTAAAGAACTATATAAAAGAAAATTGGGTTTACTATCTGGTAATAGTTGTGACTTTGGCCATTCTCAATTTTCCCCTTCCATATTATGTTATGACTGGTGGTGGGACTATTGATGTAAGTGATCGAGCTAGTGTTGTCGGTGAAGAGAAACAGAAGGGTAGTTTTAATTTGGCTTATGTTGATGAGCTTAGGGGTAATGTTTTAACTTTTG
>CANRCI010000020.1 GCA_947629075.1 uncultured Bacilli bacterium
GTCATCGTACTGTATCTCAACGATACGATGAACAACTGTCTTTTTACCACTGACAAACTCGATTACATCTTGAACCTTTAAGTTGTCTTTTTCTTTATCACTGTACTTTTCAACAATAACAGCATCTCCTCTTTGAAACTCTGGAATCATACTGTTAGAGACAATGGCAACAGGAACAAACTTGAAAACTCCAGCAACAAATGTTACCAATAAAAATATTAAAATAAATAATGGTACTGTTTTAACCGGAGCGCTTCTTTTAATTATTCTTTTCGATAATTCGCGATCTTCACTCACTTCGATATAATTCAAATTTATGTATAATATCATCGGTGTAATTATTCCAAACAAACCTGTCGCAAACCAATCGAGATCAGGAAAGATTGGAAGTAATATGTAGACAAGTTCAAAAGTAACTCGGTAAAACATCGCCGGTACATAATCAGTAATACTCATCAAATAAGTCAATAACACATTTCTAAATACAATGGGAAAGATTGTTTCACAAATATATTTAAAAGCGGTTGTTCCACTACTAAGTGAATACGGCAATGTGACAAAGTTAACCTCTAGTAAGATAAACATTATTGTTATAGGAATGTATAACCATTTCTTTTTACTGGTATACTGAACTAATATAAATCTTACATACTCTTCAAAGATGATTATCGGTATGATATGCCACATATTACTAACGATTGACGTTAAAGTATGCGAAAAGGGACTACGATTAAATCCTGTAAATAGTCCCGCTAAGTAGTAAACGATAAAATATAATATGACCACAATGATAACTGTTTGAAATTTCTCAACTCTTCGTGTCCTATTATATCTACCAGGTTTTACTACGAAATAACTATACAACATTAATCCAAACCAGATAAGTGGTGTTAAAACCATTGTAAATAGTCTAGTATTAAATGTTTGAGCATAGATTATATTTAATATTAAGTAGGCAATAATAAATAGATAAAGATATATAACTTCCCTTTTTAATCTTTGCATTATTACCTCCTATACATTATGTAAAATTAAGAGTATTAATATTGTTCGTAGTCTAATGTAATTGTAACTTGTTTTGTTGTCTCTTCAGGCATTGAAGTATCTGTTCCAACCCATTCAGCTTTAACCGTAACGGTATTAGTTTGATTTGAATCTAGAGTTGTTGTTTCTTCTGTTACCCCACTAACGGTATATTTAATACCTGATTGAGCATTGGTAACATCTTCCGGACTAATTGTAATATTCTTTAATTTAGCATTAAGAGTCCCGTTATTAGTTACCTTAATATCATATTCAGCATAATCACCAGGTTTAGTGAATTTAACTGAAAAAGTTGCAGAATTAGTAGTATGAGTTGGTTCTTTATCTTGAGTTGCACCACTCAAAGTTTTTTGAGTTATTTCTGTTATCTTTACATCCCATGTACTATCAATTGTCGCTGTTCCAGTAATCGTTAACTGTGCTGTTAATGCTGCAAAGCCAATTCCCATGAAAATTACTGCAACTAATAGCCCTGCAATTAGATAATTTCTTTTATCCATTTTTTATCTCCTTTATTTTTTAAGATTGAATGTAATCAAAAGCTATTGTAACGGTTTTTGATAGCGCTTCTTCAAAATTGTTATCATAACTTTCGTTCCATTTTACTGTTACCATAATATTATTTTCGCCACCACTAGGTAGCTCGGTAACATTTTCCTCTACTCCCTCAATTTTATAGTCTATAGCGGGAGAACTATCATAATCAGTTGAAACAGTAATTTTATTTAATTTAGCATTGATTGTTCCGGTGTTTTTTATTTTGATGTTGTAAGTTATACTATCACTTGGAGTTTTTAATCCAACATCAAATGTGGCAGTGTTTAAAGTATGATTTGGTGGACTCTTTTCATAAGCCTCACCTTTAGTATCTACTTTTTCGATACTACTTATTCCTAGAATCCATTTAGTAGCTATTTGAACATTACCTTTTATTAATAATTGTGTTGTTAAAAGCGAATAACCAATAGACATTCCTACAATTATTACCATTAAGACGGTAATGATTACGTTTTTTATCTCTATTCTTTTCATTCGTAAGGTTCCTCATATTCTGCACCATAAGCTTCACGATAGTTAAACTGAATGGTCGTCGTCTCTCTAGAACCAGTAGCAATATAATCAAGTTGGTCATTCAACATAATCTGTATTGCAAAAGTTGTCGTCTCACCAGGAGCTAGATAATAACTTGGTTCATTGTAGATGGCATATAATACATTTCGACTACTGTCATAGAATAAGTCTTCTGGATCAGTAACATATTCCTCCAATTTTGCTGAAATTGTTCCCCGATTTTCGATAGTTATTTCGTAAATGACATAATCTCCTGGCATTCCAGCAAAGTCGAGGTTGAAATATGCTTCTGTTCCAGAAAACGATGGTGATTCTACCTCAGGATTAAGTCCATAGTTCTCTACCATTTCAACATTAGTTATTGCAACATCCCAAACACTACTCACTTTAGCAGTCCCGTTTATCGCGATACTGCTCGATAGAGCAGCGAACCCTATTCCCATAAAGATAACAGATAAAACTAAAGCGGTTATTATCATTGCCTTTCTTTTAGTCATATTCTTCACCACATCTATCCTTGTACAATAAATAGTATAGAACAGCAATTAGTTTTTTTCAAGTTAACTGTTGTAAACAACATGTAAACTTTTTATAAAAAAATTAACCCTCGGCTCCTCCTTCATCATAATCGCATTGATCAAATACAAGAGTTATCGAGAAATTTCTAGCAGAAACAGTACTATGAGAAAAGTCCTGTGAAGGATCGTGGTATATCTCATAATTAAAGGTAAGCGCCTCACCTGGCATAACTATTGGATAGTCATCCTGATATAAACCTGATACAGTTACCACTATCCCATCAATATCGGGAGCTGCCGAAAAGGGAATTGAACTTTCACCTTCGTTCAGTTGAACAGGAAAGGTACTACTGTTTCTTACTGTTATCTGATAAGTGACACTAGCGTTTTTAGCTAGTAACTTAACACCGACATTAGCAGTATTTCGACCAGTGATAGTTGGACCACTCGTCGTTTCAGCATTATAACTAGATGATTCCCTGATCGATTCGATATAGACATCAAATTTACTAGAAATGTTAGTTGTAGTGGTCATTTTGATATCACTACCCAAAATCGAATAACCAATTGTCATTCCTAGTGATAAAAGAATTAACATTAATGCTAATATCAATTTGTAATGTTTAATTCTCTTTCGCATACAACCCCTACCATTTCTTGTTAAAATACATTGTACTCTTGTATTTTATCCACAAATTCTTTTTTTATTTCTTCTAACCTTTCTTCGGTTTTAGCTTCAAATCTTGCCGTGATGTTTGGACCAGTATTACTCATTCTAACTAGTGCCCAACCATCGTCGAACATCACTCTAACACCATCGATTGTTATCATCTCATAACCTCTATCAATGGCATATTCTTTTATTTTTTCTACAACGCTAGCTTTTTTTTCATCACTCGATGCAAATTTAAGCTCTGGCGTTTGGAAATACTCCGTTATACCTTCTAATAATTCACTAACGTTTTTGTCCGTTTTAGATAATATTTCAACTAGACGAAGTCCAGCATAAAGTCCGGAATCAAAACCTGGCCAACGATCATTGAAATATACGTGTCCTGACAACTCTCCACCAAATGGTAAATTTTCCTCTAAAACTTTGGATTTGGTATAAGAGTTACCAGTACGATAACATATAGATGAACCGTTTAATTTTTGAATTTCATCTTCGACTGCTTTACTACACTTAACATCATATAAGAATTTTTTCTTCTCTACTTTATTTATGATGTCACGAATTATAATAATCATGTATTTATCGGTTGGAATGTAATTACCTTTTTCATCGACGACACCGACACGATCGCCATCGCCATCAAATCCTAGGCCGAGATCAGCTTTGGTCTCAATGACTTTTTGTTTCAATTTTTCTAAGTTTTCTTCAACACATGGATCAGGATGGTGATTTGGAAAACTAGAATCACTATCACCAAAAATAACCTCTAAATCGATGTTGAACATCTCATATATCTCTTTGGCAATAATACTTGTCGTTCCATTTCCCGGATCGATTACCACTTTTACTTTGCGATTACCAAAATCTAGAGATTTTCTAAATAATTCTTTATATTCTTCTCTGATATCATATCCTTCTACTCGACCATGACCTTCATCAAAGTTCATTGCTAAAGTAAAATCGCGGAATTCTTCGATCATCTCACCACGAGCATTTCCTCTTTCATCAAAAGCAATTTTAAAACCGTTATCATCTTTAGGATTATGGCTCGCCGTAATCATTACTCCAGCAGGTGTTTTCAATTTTATCTGGGAATAATAATACATCGGTGTTGTAACTAAACCTAAATCGATAACGTCACAGCCACTGTCAGTTATTCCTTTGATGATGCCACCAGTAAGTTCATCTGATGAATACCTATTATCATGACCAACTACACATTTAGTTTTACCGAACTTTTTGATATAAGTACCAAAACTTCGTCCGATAGTGTACGCTACATCTTCATCTAAATCTTTAGGATATACCCCTCTTATGTCATATCCGCGAAAGATATATTTATTGATATCTTTTTTTATTTTCATAAAACCTCCTAAGCTTCTTCTTTTACCGTTTCTTCACCAGCATCCATTGTCTGACAACTGAATCCAGACTCTTGATAGTTATTGGATTGAGAATCCAATTTACGTGAATGTTTACCCGTAGTTTCAATATTTTTTAATTTCACGTTTTCTTTAAAATCCATATAGACGATATATTTATTTTTAGTATCTGAAGATACTTCCATACCCGGTTGATTAACTTTACTTAGTTCATTGTACTCAGCTAAATCACTTGGCAATATTTCTAAATCAGCATTGACATTACCATCGTTTGGTTGAAAATCGTAAACAATTTCAGAAGAAGTAGAAATGTCATCTTCATATTTAGTAGTAATGTTTTGAATCAAAGTATATTGTTCACGAGAAGTAGTTTTTTGGCACCTCAATTCATGTAGTTTAATAACTCTCTCTTTAACTTTACTAGTTCCTCCACCTTCTTCGTAATTAGGATCTAAAAGTCTTATGACACTAGGAACAAAAAGAAGGCAAACGAAAAAAACAATTCCAACATAAGCAAACATCTTTTTGGTATCATCTTTTTTAGTCTCATCACTTTTTACAGTTTGTGCTTTTTGTTTGTTAGGATCAATCGTCGTCTGATTAATTGGTTGTTTAGCACTAGCAACATTTTTTTTCTTATCTTTCACTTTAAACACCCTCTATTCTCTTTTAATTTTAACATAATTTTTACCAAAAAAAAAGACAAGTAATGTCTACTTGTCATTATTTGTTTAATTCTTTTAATAACTCCATAACACGACGAATTTCTAAATCGTATTGGATCATTTCAATACCACCAAACATATTCAAGAATTCATCTTTAGGCATATTATATTTCTTAGCAAGTTCATCAGCTTCTTTATTTGCTTCTTCTTCACTAATTTCAATTTTTTCTAAGTTAGCAACTTCTTCTAATGTCAAACGATATAAAACATTTTTATAAGCTTCTTTTTCTAATTGTGATTTCAAAGCTTCTTCATTACTATTAGTTAGTTGATAATATACATCAAGTGATACCCCCTGCATACTAAGTTGTTGTTCAAATCTACCTAGAAGACGATTAGTTTCTTCTTCAACCATTTCTTCTGGAATATCAACTTCTGTTTGTTCAGCTACTTTTTCAAGTATTTTATCGACATATTTATTTTCGGCATCCATTTCTTTTTGAGCTTCGATATTCTTCTTGATTTCTTCTTCTAGTTTTTCTTTAGAATCAACGCCTTCCATACCTAAATCTTCAAATAACTCTTCATCGAATTCGCGCTCAACTTTTTCTTTAATCTCATTTACTTTTACTTTAAATACTACTGGTTGCCCTTTTAAATCAGGTTGTGGATATTCTTCAGGGAAAGTAACATTAATTTCTTTTTCTTCATTAGTTTTCATACCGATAACTTGATCTTCAAAACCAGGTATAAAAGTATTACTTCCTATTTCTAATTCATAATTTTCTCCCTTTCCACCTTCAAATGCAACTCCGTCTTTAAATCCTTCAAAATCGATTACGGCGATATCGCCACTCTCTACTTTTCCGTTTTCTTTAACTCTAACTTCTCCATAACGCTCTAAAAGATGTCCTAGTTCGTGTTCAATTTCTTCTTTTGTTACTTTAACTTTATCTTTTTTAATGTTTAATCCTTTATATTTTTTTATTTTTACTTCTGGTTTAGTCGTAATAGTAAATTTGAAGTTAACACCATTAGCGTCGATTTCGGTAATCTCTACTTTAGGTTGTACAACTGGAACTAATTTAGATTCTTCTAAAGCTCTATTAAATGCAACGTTTACTACCTTGTCAACGGCATCCATGAAAAGACTTTCTTTACCAAACTTTTTCTCATAGATATTTCTTGGTACTTTACCTTTTCTAAAACCGTCAATAGTTAAATCTTTTCTCTTTTCTTCAAAAGTCTTGTCGATAGCTTCAGTCCAATCTTTTCCTTCTATTTTAATTTCTACTTCGTGTAAGTTTTTTTTATTATTTTCTTTCTTAGCCATAATATTCCTCCAACAATTTAATATTATATAATATTTAACACTTTAAAACAAGTTATCTTTTAATTACTTTTTGTAAAACATCGTGTTTTTTCAAAGCACTTTCACGGTTAATTATGGAGTCACGCTCCATAACAATTGGATAATTACTTTCGATGTAATCTTTAATCTCTTGGATATCTACTTTTAAGAGAATATCAAAGTATTCTTTAAATTCCGGATAGGCATCAATCATTTTAGTAAGTCCTTCTTCGTTGTGAACAACACGAAGATATGGATTGCAATAAAAAAAGTTATCATACTTTAATGGTGAATTAAATCCAAACTCGTAATCATATCCTTTTGACAGACGAAGATTATTTTCTCTATCCAGTTCCAAAGTTATATTTTTAAATCGGCGATCGGTTTGAAACATATAAATGTCTACCGCACTAAGTTTTAAAATATCTTCCTTTAATTGCTCACTACCGAGTTTTTTTAACCTGCGATCATCAAAAGGTTTTCTTTCTCTGTCGTAAATAGCTCTATCGTTTTTTAAACCATTGAACTCACTAACTCCGTAATACTTGTAACCTTTTTCGCGATAACACTTGGAAATGATATTGTAAAAAACGTCGTTTCGACCATAATCGTCCGCGATTAAATAGTCAACTGTCCTACCACCAATCTTATGCATCAGATAACTACCGATTAATTCATTGTATAAAAATTCAATGCGATAAATCGGTTTAATGTGATACCAACACCCATCATAATAGATGTATTCGAGCATTGTTCTCTGGAGATTAAAAACACCTTCATCGAGATTCAAATCATCAGTTTTCAGCAAATTGGCACAATACGTATTATTCAAATTCAATTTTACTATTCGCTTATCTTTGTAAATCATCCAATCACCGTCGCTTATTGTAGCACATTTCTAATAAAAAAAGAAGAAAATGTTAATTGTTAGTCGTATTTTCTTCTCTATTTTCTATATAATACGAAGTACCATAACCACATCCAAAGGCAATGATAGCTACCAAGATGAGAATTATCAGTTTAATTAAAAGATTACTCTTTGGTTTTTCTTCTGGTACTTCTTCCCTTTTTTCTAATTCTTCACTGTTTTCCATATTTTCTCCTTATATACCTAGTATGACATCCGGACTAATTTTAAAAAGAATGATGATTACTAGAGCTAATAAAATAAATGGCCCATAAGGAATGACATTATCTTTACTCTTCATATATAAAACTAAAGATAGTGGAAGAGCAATGATACTTGATAGGAATATCGAAAACAATCCCAAAATTGTTCCAACAGAAACCCCTACAAAAAACATGAGTTTGATATCTGCTCCACCTAGACTTTCCTTTTTAAACATTTTGTTACCTAGCAACATAATTCCATACATCACAAAGAATAAAAATACTCCGGAAAGCAAATAAGAAAAAGCTTCGTTAAGCGGTTGGGTAACAAATCTAAAAATAATTAAGGCAACTGACATAAACAAAGTTACTTCATCGGGAATTATTAAATATTTGGTATCACTTACGATGACAATTACCAAAAAACTAGATGCTAAAAGAGCATTAACTAGTTCTTTAGAAAAACCAAAAGTCAAAAATGATACAGCAAAAAGAAGTCCACAAAGTGTCTCCATCAAAGGATAGAACAGAGCAATTTTTTGCTTACATTTTCGACATTTACCACCTTGAATTACGAATGATAAAATCGGTATTAATTCATACCATTTCAAACGATGTTTACAATTGGGACAAAAGGATCCTGGTTTAACTAGTGATAAATTATTCGGTAAACGATATCCTACTACGTTAAAGAAAGATCCAAAAACAGTTCCAAATATAAAGAATAATATTGTGTAATACAACTTCATGATAATACCCCCTACAATTGTCCGTATAGATCGAACATCGGCAAGATTATAGCCATTAGGATAAATCCTACTCCTCCTGCTAATATGACGATAACTATCGGTTCAATTAAGCTTTTAATTACACCAACAGCGTTTTCGTGTAAGTTAGAATAGTGCTCTGATACTTTCTCCATCATTAACGCAAGTTGTCCAGTCGATTCACCAGTAACCAACATTTCGTATGCAACTAATGGGAAAGCCCATTCACCTTTAAACGTCTCACTAATTTTAGCTCCTTTACTAAGTCCTATCAAAGTACGATTGATAATCTCTTTATAAATTTCGTTACTAGTTATATTAGTAAGTATTTCCATACTATCAGTTATAAATACACCATGGTTTAAAAGAGATGCAAATGTACGAGTTAAATTAGCTACCTCGTTATAGATAATTACGTTACCATAAACTGGCATCTTCATAAAAATAGTCTGCATCGTTCTTCTAAATGAACGATTATGTTTAAATATCCAACGATAAGTGACAAAGAACGCAACTATTCCAAGAATGAGCATCCACCAGTACTTACCCAGAAAATCACTAGCATTGATGATAAATATTGTAATAGCTGGAAGTTCAGCACCATTAGATGAGAACATATCGATAAATTGTGGTACAACGAAGATGATGATAAATCCTAAAGCTGCAATAGTCATAGTAAGGATAACAGCCGGATAGATCAAAGCCGACAACATCTGCTTACGTGAACGTTCAGTCTTCGTAAAGTAATCCGCCATTTCATCCAAAGTACCCGCTAAGTCACCTGTTGCTTCACTAGTTTTAATCATGTTGACCAAGATATTAGGAAAAGCATCCCCTTGTTTTTCAAGAGCTGCTGAAAATGTTTGACCAATTACCAATTCATAAACAACTTTATCTAGAATTCTCTTCTGTTGCGGTTTACTAGTCTGTTTACTTAAAATTCGCATAGCATCGATAAGGGGAATACCAGCTTTAATATAAGTTGCAAGCTGGGTTAACAAGAATGATAAATCACCAGTCTTTATTTTATTACCACCAATATTTATATCGATATCCCATTTCTCACGAGGGGCTATACTTACTATCTCATAACCTTCATTAGTTAAGAAAACTCTTACTGCCGTTATATCTTCAGCATCAAAAATTCCTTTTACTTCATCACCTTGAGAGTTTTTAGCGACATACTTAAAAGACACTAATTTAATATCTTTTTTAGCGTTCTCAACTGTTTCTTGAACTGCTTGATTTTTAAATTCTTGACTCTGCTTTTTTACTTTTTCTAGTTCTCTATCCAAATCTTCACCGACTAATCGGTCAGGGTTATAAACTGAACTATCATCTTTGGTTACTAGACTAACTAAAAAAGCAACACCCTTTCCAGCATATTTCAAGACTGTTACAGGGAATAAAAACATTTTTTTGGCCTCCGCCATAATATCACCCCTAGTATATCTTCTTAAATTATAACATAGTTCTTTTTAGTATTCCATACATATTTTTATTTTTGCAATCTTTTATTTTATATTCATATAATACGGTAAAGGAGGAACTATGGATTACTACCCTTATATGAATTATGGATATAATGGTCCAAGAAGAAGTTTATTTTCCTCTATAAAAAATATTAATTTCAGTAATGTTTTAGATAATACACAAAGAACTCTAAATATCATTAATCAAGCTATACCAATATTTTATCAAATAAAACCGATATGGAATAACACTAAGACTGTTTTTAAAATAATGAGTGCCATTAATACACCAGATAATAATAGATCTAATCAAAGTGTAAACCGTCAAGAGACAGTCCCAGAAATTAAAACAGAGGAAAACCAACCAACATTTTTTCTTTAGAACTGATTTCAGTTCTTTTTTCATGAAAAAAAGACATATACATTACATGTCTTTTTAATGATCTGTTACTTCTAACGATCTGGTTTCGGAATGTGAAGTACCATCTTCTTGATCCATCCAGTAAAAATCGTAATAATAAGTTCCGGTTACAAAGTTACTACTTTCATCCTCAAAATCATCAAATGCAACTTTGACCCAATTAAAAGCTTTATTGGTCTTATTTATTATTTTCTTAAGATTAAAGTTACTACCAGGATTCATATTTAAAGGACCAGCAATTAAGAATGCGGCATCACCAATCGTTTCAACACTACTACCAATAGTTACAGAAGTTAAAGCATTATAGGCAAAAGCGTAATTTCCAATCGAAGTTACACTATCAGGGATTATTACCGTTTCCAATGAATTGTATGAGAATGCACTATTACCAATACTTTTAAGTGTACTAGGTAATTTTATTGAATGAATATTAATATTTTCCTTGAAAGCTTCGTCACCAATTGTAACAAGACCTTCATTGAGTACTATTTCTCTTATTGCTGAGTTTGCAAAAGCTCTATTTCCTATTTTAGTTACCGTATTCGGTAGTGAAATTCTTCTTACGGCATCACCTATTTGATCAACTCCAAAAACTTCTTCACCGATTTCAGTTATCGTTTCACCATTTATTTCTTGCGGTATAATTATATTTTGGTATTGAGAGAAACAGTTATAGGAAGTAAGTACACCATTTTCCACTGTAAAGCATGAGTCTTCAGGATAAATTATTGTACCAGACGAAGATTCTTGTGATACTACGACTTCTATATTAAAGTTTTTTTCAATATCTGGTGTTTTTGTTGCTTCATCACTAAACTTAATTTCTACACCGAACGTAATTGAATCATAAGGATAGATGACCATTCCTTCAATGTCATCTTCGACTGTCATTATTATCTCTGTCGGATCACTAGCATTAGCTTCATCTACTCCTTTTACCTCATTTAGTACGGCATCGACATTACCATTGTTTACAACTGTTATTTCATAATCTATATAACTTCCGGTTCCACCATATATATCCGCTGAAAGGTTAACTTCCAATGGTCCAGTTATTTCTTTTTTGATATTTCTAGCATTAAATCTATCTACAACATTAACCTCGGTCACCATGATGTCCCATCTCGTATCAATCGAACTGGTACCTTCCATATTTAAACGTGTTGCATTAAGGGAATAACCAATTGCCATCGTTACAATTATTAGAAGGGCAAAAATGAAAAATAAATTTACTTTTTTATTACTGAAAAATTTTTTGAAATCCCGCATGTTAGACCCTCCTATCATAGACAATTATACTACATAATTTAAAAGTTCGCACTAATTATTAATCGTTACCTGTAAAATGAAAAGAACCTAATGGTTCTTTATTCAAGTACTGATAAAATAGCTGGGATGAACTGTTTCTTACGCGATAACATCTCTGGTAAGAAATGTCCCTCACTCATATTTCTTACATCGAAAGCATCAGCCATGATGTGTTCGGATTTAACGTTGTATAAAATGTATGATCCATTATTGATTATATCGGTTACAAACAATGCGACAACAGCATATTGATTGTTTTCAGCTATTTTATTTAGCTCTTTAACATATTTATCTAACTGTTCACCAACTTCATCGAAACTTGGCATAAATATTTGACCAATACCAATATTTTTATCGCCACTTTTAAATATTTTAAAGTCTTGATATATTATTTCATTTATCGTTTTACCTTTAATTGTCGATCCAGCTTTAAACATTTCTAAACCATATGACTCGTAATCAACATTTAAGTAGTTAGCTAATTCATTTACACTTTCAATGTCGATTACCGTTGTAGTAGGACTTTTTAGAAGTAAAGTATCAGATAGAATGGCCGATAAAATAAGTCCCGCGATTTCACGTGGTATTAGGATGTTATTCTGTTTATACAGACCATAAATAATTGTACAAGTACTACCTACCGCCATATTTCTAAAGTTTATTGGGATGTCAGTCGACATATTGCCAAGGCGATGATGATCGATTACTTCAACTATTTCGGCTTCTTCTAAACCGATGACACTTTGTGATTCTTCATTGTGATCAACTAAGATTACTTTAGTTCTCTTTTTAGTTGATAAGTCAGTTATTCTAAGTAGACCGAGGCATTCATTTCTCTTGTTTAAAATCGGATAATTAGTATAGTTTAATTTCTCTTTTAATTCATCAAATGTATCTAGATATTCATATTCATCAAGCGTTATCGGATTATAGGTTCCAATTATCTTGCTGACATAGGCACTCTGATTAATTTTTCCAGCTGTATCAAAACTACCATAGGAAGTTCTAATGATGTTTACTCTATTCTTTTTAGCAATTTCTAAATGTTCATCTTTGATGACAGCATTTCCGACTAGAATTAATAAACGCAAACCAGTATTAACGGCATATTCGATGATACTATGGCGATCTCCCACAATTAAGATATCATCTTTTTTTAGATCGATGTTAGCAAGAAATGTGGTACTGCGATATGATGCGACTAAAATATCACCATCGATTTCTTCATCAAAGCGTAATACTTCTTCAGCATTTAACGTCTTTAATAAATTGTCATAAGAAGTCATCAAATGATCTTTATTTCCTTCAATTAACTCTTTAGCAATTTCTTTTAGAGTAACGAGACCTACAAGATGCCTCTTATCATCGACGATTGGTGCACCACTCGACTGTTCTAAAAGCATTTTATCGTAACACTCACGAATCGTCTCTTTCTCATTAACGCGGAATCCTTTATGATATGTTACATCTCTAATCCTCGTTTTTACATCGTTTAAATACTTAGGTTCTTCGACATTAAATTTTTCCAAAACGAATTTGGTCTCATTATTGATCTCTCCTAGAACTCTAGGAATATAATTGTAATTCTGATTTATGTGATTCATTAGATAAGCACAAGTTATCGCTGCACATACTGAATCAGTATCAGGTTTTTTATGTCCAATGACATAGACTTTTTCCATAAAGTTTTACACTCCCTATTTGAGCTCATTATACTACTGAGTTCAAGGTTTGTCCAGTTATAGTTTAGTTAACTCATTGTCAATTATTGAGTATAGATATATTAGTGTTTCTTTCGAAGTTTTAGCTTCAATATAGTTTTTATAACCGTTTAACTGATCGATATATGCTTTATCTTTGACATTTTTAAGTTTGTAATCAACTATTATTAATCGATTATCATATTCTAATAACAAATCGATTATTCCGCGTTCGACCTTATCGCCACTTTCGACAATAAATTCGTATTCTTTATAGATATTAGCGTTCTTAAAATCGAGACCACAGTTTAAAAAGTTTTGGATGTATTCTTTGTATTTAGAATCGATATTAGTATAATCAGGATTTTTAAAATCAGTTAATTCGAATAGATAATGAACATATTTACCTGCCTCTAATTTTTCTTTGACATCTCTATCGATTATTTTTAAGTTTTGTTTAGAAAAATGAGTAGATGTTTTAACATTAGTCTCTAGTTCTAAAGGACTTAGTTCTATCTTATCCGATACTTTATCAATTCCTTTTTTATAATTAGTAGCCTTTATTAAATTATAGTCTTTAGTAAGATTTAGCGATTGGATATCTACTTCGCTTTTATATTTTAATAAATCGGTATGGATACTTTTTAAGAAGTCGAGAAAGGAACGATACATTAGTCGCTTGTTTAGATTTACGACATTGTTACGCGTTCTTTCAAAATATTCTTCTTCACCGAAGTCGGCGACAATAATCATCTTTTCTTTACAACGCGTCAGAGCAACGTAAAACAATCTAATTTTTTCACTAATTTCTTCTTTTAGATATTCTTCTTTCAATAATTGTTTATAAATAGTCTCATCGATTCCTTCATTAAAATAAGGACAAATAATGCCAAAACGATTATCGAAAGTAAAGTAATCTTTTAAATCACTAATGTTAAATTTAGCTCCTAGACCTGTGAAATAACAGATGTGGTACTCCAGTCCTTTAGATTTATGAATTGTCATTATCTTAACACTATCACTTGCGTTATCAGTCATACTTACTTTAATGTTGTACTCATCATCTATAAGCGTATCCAAGTATTCATAGAACTCTTTAATTCCAAGGCCCATATTAGATACTTCATCAGCTAGATTTATGATGTATTCTAAACGGACTAAACTAGTCTTGATATCACCGGTTGTAATCAATTTCTCATAGAAAGAAAATTCTTCTAGAATGGTATTTATTATCTGTTTAGGTGTTTTAGTTAGAGACTCCTTAGCAATCTTCTTTACTTTTTCAGCTAAAGAAGACGTTAGATATGAGCCATCTTGAAGACTGTCAAAGATTTGCTCATCGCTTTCTCTATACAGATAACTTCGCATAATTGCAGTATAGGCATATTTATAGTCAGTACCGTAATCTTTATCTATCGTTTTCGTAATCATCGATAAAATGTTTTTTATCAAAAGAGTGTCTCGTTCATTAGTAATCGAAGTATCCGTATATTTAGTAAGTGGTATATTTAAGTATTCAAAAACTTTTTTATAGTGATCAAAACTAGTCGCACGATCCATCAAAATGACAAAGTCGTTATAGGTTATATCGCGAAGAACGTTTTGGTCTTTATCGAAGACTTGGTATTTATTTTCAATCTTTTCTTTAATGTCTTTAGCAACCGTAAAAATTTCTATCTCTTCTTTGGTAAAACCTAATTCACGGTCATATGTATAATTGAGAATTTCTAAGTTGTTGTTCTGATCAGTCTTACCATCTTCAATATAGGTATTGTTACCAAAGACCATTCGATGGGATTGTTGATAACTAGCTCCCCCTAGGTCATCATCCATTATCAAATCGAATATTTCATTGATATTGTCAAGTACCTCTTTACGAGAACGGAAATTTTTGACTAAATCGATCTTTTTACCGCCATTACCTTGGGCATAGTTGTCATACTTTTCTTTGAATATATACGGATTGGCATTTCTAAAGCGATAAATCGATTGTTTGATATCTCCCACCATATAGACGTTATTATCAGCGATTAAATTGATGAAAGTCTCTTGTAGATCGGAAGTATCTTGATATTCATCGACCATTATTTCATGGAAATAAGCTTTTAGTTGTTCTCGTACTTCTTCGTGCTCTTTCAAAATCTTTATAGCTAACTTCGATATATCAGTAAACTCATATTTATCGTTGGAATATTTAAAATCATTAATTTTTTGGTCTAGTCTTTTAATTATTTCAACGATAATTCTGACGTAGGACTCGGTACTCAAAATGGCTTCTTTCATTTCTTGTTCATCCTGATATTTACAAAGCTTCTTTAACTCATCCACGATAGTTTTAACTTCTTCTTTTTTACTCTTTACTTCTTCAGGAGCATTTTTAGGAAGTCTAGGAAAAGTAAAATCAAAATGTCTTTTGATATCGCGATAGGTTTTACTTTCCAAAAGTGGTGTAAACGCTTCGATGAGTTGTTCTTGAAAACTTCCTTCAGAAATAGCTAATAAACTTTCGTAGATATCTGTTAAATTATTTAGTTTTTCTTTAATCAATCCTAAAAATTTATCGATATCTTTTTCTATTTTTTGAGGATTAAAATTGTTTTTGATATAGTTTTCCAAGTACTCTTCTTTATCGTACTTCAAATCTAATTTATTAGAAATATTTATTATGTATCTCTTAATTTCTTCATCATCTTTAGTACAGAAATCATTAATCATTTTCTCAAAATCACTATTTTTTTCTAAATATAAGTCTTCGAAAATCTGATCGATGATTTTATTTTTGTAATAGTAGATAACGCTGGCATCGACAATGCTCAAGTCTTTAGAAACATTTAATAAATAGTGATATTTTTTTACGAGTGATAGAGAAAAACTGTCGAAAGTCGTAATGTAGGCCCCATCGATATAGTTCAACTGTTCTTTTAGATTCTCTTCTTTAGCAATAGCTTTTCTGATACG
>CANRCI010000021.1 GCA_947629075.1 uncultured Bacilli bacterium
GATTCCTACTTTGTCATGTCGACTGACCCTTGGTTCCATCGAGGCGGCGGTTACAACAACGGCGTTCTTGCCGGTCAGTTCGACTTCGATAGGTACACAGGTGGCACCTACCCCGGCATCGGTTCCCGCCTCGTGCTCGCAGTTGGGTAATTTAAAATTTTAATTTTAAATTACATTACTTGTTTTCTTTTATCAGTCATTCCCGCCTTTTTTTCCAGCGGGAATGACTGAATTTTTATATTGTTTTAGCATATGTTTACATTTTTAGATTATATTTTACAAAATTTTCTCATAAATTTAAGTTTTTTATTCTATATAAAAAGAAATATATGTTAGTATATAATCATAGGTTATAAGTTGTAAAAATTAACCTTTTGGTTTTTTGGTATTTCGTTGTTTACGCTGACAATTCCAACTTTGTCATGTCGACTAACCCTTGGTTCAATCGAGGCGGCAATTACAACAACGGCGTTCTTGCCGGTCAGTTCAACTTCAATAGGAACACAGGTGGCACCAACACCAACATCGGTTCCCGCCTCGTGCTCGCAGACTAAAGTATATAAGTAAATCTTCGTTACGATAAATTTAGTTAGGATATTTAATATCGACTAAGGTGTTTACGGACTTTATTGTAATGTTTATTTTAGAAATTTATAACCTTTCTATATTTATAGATAAAAATATTAATAGAAGATTTTGGTTAGTAACAAAATGGTGAAAATCAAGGTTTTTGAAGCAGTACTTTCTTTTGTACTGCTTTTATTTTTGTATTATTTTTTGTCTCATATTGAGGAGGTGAATCGTGATATGAGATGAAAAAGCATACAGAAAGTGGTGAAATAATGAGTAAGATATATAATAAATATTTAGAATTGAAAGAAATGGATAGTAGTAAACTATATTTATTTAAATCGGGCATGTTTTATATATTTATAGCTGATGATTGTGAACGGATAAATGATTATGTCGTTTTAAAAAAAGTAAAATTTACTAATCGGGTAAAAAAATGTGGTTTTCCAGCTAATGTTTTAGAAGATTACTTGCGAGTGTTTAAGAATCATAATTTGAATGTTGAAATCATTGAGGATTTTACTTTAGTCAATGAAAAGAGAAATGTATATGATTACATATTGAGTATTGATGTAAATAATATAACACCATTAGAGGCACTTGAAAAACTAGAAGAAATTAAGGAGATAGTAGAGAATGAAAAAAGAGGTTGAAGATATAAGAATATATCATGTCTATATCGATTTTATTTCTTATATCGAAATGATAACTGAGAAATATCCTAGAAGCACTAAAAATGGAATTGTTATAAGTATCAAAGATAATTTGTATGCAGGAATGAAAGATATATTACTAGCATATAAAGCGTTTGATAAAAAAGATAAATTGATGTATTTAAACGATTTAGATGTGACATTAAAGATGCTTAAAGTTTTTGCTAGAATATCTTATAAGAAAAAATATATATCGGTTAAGAATTATGGTGCTTGGAGTCGTAAGATTAATAACGTGTGCATGTCATTAGGTGGTTGGATCAATTCGTGTCTAAAACAATAAAAAAATGCTTTGACAGCAATTTGACTTTTGAAAAAATGTTAGCCGCCCACTATCGTGCTAGTGACGGTAAAAGTAGTAAAAAAGAAGTTATTTTATTTGAAATAGATTTGGAAAATAATTTGATAAACATTATTAATGATATCCATAATGGTACTTATAAATTTGGAAATTATCGTGAGTTTAAAGTATATGAACCAAAAGAACGCATTATAAAATCTTTGCCTTATCGCGATAGAATAGTTCACCAGTGGTATGTCGAAGAATTTATAAAGCCGTATTTCTTTAAAAGATTTATAAAAGATACATATGCTTGTCTAGATGGTAGAGGAACACATAAAGCAGTTGAATGCGTTCAAAAAATGATGCGGATAATGAAGAGAAAATATGGAACATATTACGTTTTGAAATGTGACATAAAAAAATACTTTTATAGTATTGACAAAAGTATTCTAATGAATATTTTAAGAAAGCGAATATCGGATGATAAGTTATTAGAATTTAGTTATAAAATTCTAGATGATGGGAATAAAGTAGGCATTCCCATTGGCAATTTTACTAGTCAATATTTTGCCAATATATATTTAAATGAATTGGATCACTATGTTAAAGAAAATTTGTGTGTAAAATACTATGTTAGGTATATGGATGATTTTATTTTATTGATTCCTACTAAAGAGAGAGCTAAATTTTTAATGGATAAAATAAACGATTTTGTAAATGTTAGGTTAAATCTCGAATTAAATGCTAAAAGTAAATATTTTCCCAGTCATCAGGGGATAGATTTTTGTGGTTATCACATTTTTGAAACACACATATTATTGCGTAAGCGTTTTAAAAAGAAATTTAAGAAGAGTATTAAAGTGTGGAGGATGTTAAAGGATCAGGATAAGTTATACTATCGAAAGTTTTTGATGAGTTACAATTCCTATAGAGGACATGCTAGTCATAGTAATTCCTATCACTTTTTACAAAAGATGGAAAAAATAGTTAATGAGCTGGATATAAAATAAAAAGTTGTTTATAAAAGAGGTAAAAAATGTTATACTATTTATAGTATCTAGGAGGCCCTTATGAATAGTGATGGAAAGTTCAGCATTTTAGAGCGATATGGTGAAGTATTTACTGATAAAGAATATGTAACTAATCCAGCTATCGGTCGTGATGAAGAAATAAAACAACTTATACTTATTCTGTTAACTCCAGAAAAATCGGCAATTTTAGTTGGTAAACCTGGTATTGGTAAAACAGCTATTGTCGAAGGACTTTCTTATGCCATTCAAAGAGGAAATGTTCCCGATGCGCTAAAGGGATATTCGATTATCAACATAAAGACAGCTTCACTTCTAGGAACGATGCCTAATGGTGATAGTAAAGTTCAGTTATTGATCGATGAATTGAAGACAAAGGAAAGACTTATTCTCTTTATCGACGAAGTTCATATGTTGATTGGTGCAACTGATGAGTCAGCAGTCGATTTTGCCAATATTTTTAAAGAGGGATTAGGACGTGGATCGATTAAAGTAATTGGTGCCACTACTACTGAAGAGTATGAGCGATATATTTTGAGGGACAAAGCTTTTACGAGACGTTTCCAAAGAGTAGAAGTAGAGGAACCGACTAGAGATGAAACAGTTCAAATATTGATTGGAACGCTACCAAAAATCGAAAAAGAAACTGGAGTAAGAATGAAATATTCAGCTTACCAGCAAGAACTTATTTTTGGATTTATCGTCGATATGACCAGTGAATATAAGAGGGTATATGAAATAGGATCGAGATATCCAGATATCTCTCTTACGATAGTAAAATCTGCTTTTTCGTTTACGGTGTTCGATAATCGTAGAGAAGTTTCTATCTATGATTTCGAAAAAGCTATTAAAAATACCCATCTAGTTTATCCCGATGTTATCAATAAAGAATTACCTAAATTTAAAGAGATGTTTAAAGATATATACGATGAAGAGGTTGATCCGAATAAAGCTTCAGAAATTACTTTGCAAGAACCAACTCTCGATATCGAAGAAAATAAAAATATTCCTGTTGCAGCTGAGGAAGTTGCGATGCCGGATCGCCGAAAAGAAAATTCCATCTACAGTGCTCCGACAACTATGGAAGAGATGGATACCCGTGACGAACGCGTAGAACCAGCAAGAATTCAAGTTAGTGAAATGAACGCTAACGTTTTGGGAAATGTTGAAGATAGTCCACTGGATTTAGATGATGAAGATAGCGATGAAGACTATATGGAAGAAGATTTTCCAGCGGACGAGAATTTGGATGATAACAACATTCAGGCAACACCAGCTTTAAATAATTTGTACGAAGTACCAGTTAAGATAACTAATATGGGTACTCGCGATACTAAAGTAGCACCAACTCGCATGTCTTATCAACCTTTTGACAATATGCTAGTGGGAAATCAAAATCAACCAATATCTGATGCACCAGTGAATGAAAATCAAGTGTTAGTTGAACAGAACAATATAAAACAAGTACTTCCAGATTTAAATTTGGAATTGAATAACGATGAAGATGATTTAGAAGATACTGAAGACGATTTCTATGAATAGTCCAGTGTCTTTTTTTTTAAACAATAATATTATATAATGAATACAAGATATATTAGAAAGGAGTAATTTATATCTGAGCGCCAGAACTTTAAATAGTTGACGAGGTTAGTAGTTATCGAATTTTCGGCGGGTGCTACTACGGCTGGTGGGTCGTAAGGTATACTACAAATAATAAAATCGAGATTATGACAAAAGGTATGCTGTCACTTATGGGAGGATAATATGTGTGGAATAGTTGGTTATATTGGTAAAAAGACTAATGTTGACCAAGTTCTTATCGATGGTTTAAAAACCCTTGAATATCGTGGCTATGACTCAGCGGGAATTGCTATCTTGGAAGATGAAGTAAAAATTATTAAAGAAGTCGGAAAGGTTGCCAATTTAGAAGCAATAGTAAAGAAAGAAAATTTCCATGAAGCTTCCAAAGGAATAGCGCATACGCGTTGGGCGACGCATGGCCATGTTGATAAAGTTAATGCTCATCCGTTTAAAGTTGGTGAGGTTACTTTAGTTCATAACGGAATAATTGAAAATTTTGAAACCTTGAAAAAGGATCTCATGAGTAGTGGTTATGAATTTAAAAGCAGTACTGATACTGAAGTAGTAGCGGCCTTAATCGATAGTTTGATAAAGAAACATAATGATATAAGTAAGGCCATTTGTGAAGCGGAAGACATTTTAATCGGTAGTTATGCTCTTTTAATTATGGTGGACAGAGACATCGACAGTTTATATGTCGTAAGAAAGGATAGTCCATTAATAATTGGAGTAGCAGATGACAAAAATGTTGTGGCATCAGATATAAATGTCATTTTAAAATACACTAATAAATATATTCTTTTAGATAATTATGAAAATGCTAAATTGACTAAAGATAAATGGACTATATTTGATAAAAACGGTAAAGAAATGAATAAAAAAGTTCTAACAATCGATATGAAAAGTGAAGATATATCAAAAGGTGTATATGAAGACTACATGCTTAAAGAGATTGAAGAAGAACCCATTGTGTTACAGGACAATATCGATGTCTATCTAAAAGATGAAGAGACCTTACTTAAAAACATTCCTGATTTAACTAAATTTAAAAAGATATTTATCGTCGCTTGTGGTTCCGCTATGCACGCTGGTTTAGTTGGTAAACACTTTTTAGAAGAATATGCTGATACTGAAGTTGTTGTCGAGGTTGCGAGTGAGTTTCGTTATAAAAAGAACTTTTTTTCGAAAAATGACTTAGTAATCCTGATATCACAATCCGGCGAGACGGCAGATACGATCGCGGCGTTAAGATTAGCTAAGGCTCAAGGTGTAAAGACTATGGCAATTGTTAATGCTATTAATTCTACTATTGCTAGAGATAGTGATTATGTTTTATACACTTATGCTAAAACAGAAATAGCTGTAGCTACTACTAAAGCTTATCTATTACAAGTTGTTACTCTTTTAGCGATAGCTTTAAATAAGGGATTGACTTCTAAAAAATTAGAGCGCAGTTTCGTTTTAGAAAAATTAAAGGAAATTAAAGAGATTCCTGCTAAGATTAATAGTTTATTATCGAGAATGGATGAATATAATAAAGTTGCTGAAGAGATTAAAGATGAAGAAGATATTTTCTTTATTGGTCGCAAAGTGGATTATTCTTTGGCGATGGAAGGTAGTTTGAAGTTAAAAGAAATTTCTTATATCCATAGTGATACTTATCAAGCTGGTGAATTAAAGCATGGAACTATTTCATTGATTGAAAATGGGACTAAGGTTTTTGCGATTATTACAGATTCATCGATTGCTAGTAAAACTTTGAGTAATATGGAAGAAGTTAAGGCTAGAGGTGGTAAGATTATTCTTATCACTACTAGTGAATTAGATGATGAGTACGATTTTAATTATGAGAAAATTGTACTTCCTAAAACTAGTGAGATGTTGTCTGTTATTTTGGCTGTCATACCATTACAATTAATAGCTTATAGAACAGCTAAAATGCGTGGATGTAATGTCGATCAACCTAGAAATTTAGCTAAATCTGTCACAGTAGAATAAAAAAAAGAGATTAATCTCTTTTTTTGTTTAGTTGTAAACTGTTTAAAATAGTAATTAGTGTTACACCTGTATCCGCGAAAACAGCAAAGATCATTGGTGAAAAACCAAAGGTTGTAAGCAATAGGACGATAAGTTTAACAGATAGGGCAAAGACAATGTTGTCAATCGCTTTCTTTTTAGTTTCGATGGCAATATCGATTGCATCGCCAATTTTAGATAAATCATCATTCATTATGACGATATCGCTTGATTCAATTGAGGCATCTGCTCCTATACCACCCATTGAAACACCTAAGTTAGCATTTAACAACACTGGTGCATCATTGACACCATCACCGACAAACATTACATCTAACCCTTCTTTTTGAGCCAGACGGAGATATTTTACTTTATCTTGTGGTCTAAAATCAAACATGTATCTTTCGATTCCAACTTTGTGACATACGTCTTTAACAACTTTTTCATTGTCTCCAGACAAAACGACTAAATCATTGATACCACGTCTCTTTAAATCTTCGATTGTCTTTTTACTACTAGGTTTAATCTTATCACTGATGACGATGTAACCTAGGTACTTTTCGTTTTTGCTGACGTAGACAATTGTTCCCACATCACTAGAAGCTTCTACATTTATCTTGTTTCTTCTAAGTAATTCTGAATTACCTAAAATGTATTTATCTTTTCCAATCGTTACTTTAATTCCACCAATTACTTCACGATACGTAGTAATTTTTTTATTATCCAATTTCTTTTTAGCTTTCTTTTTAATCGATAGAGCAATTGGATGATTACTGTTTTGTTCACATAGACTAGCTATTTCTAAGAGTTTTTCTTCAGTAATTTTATTGGGTTTTACTTTGGTTACTTCGAAGTTTCCCTCTGTAATTGTTCCTGTTTTATCAAAAATGATTTCGTCGATATCGAGAATTTTTTCAAGACACAAACTGGATTTTACTAAAATTCCTTTTCGACTACAAGCACCGATTCCTGAAAAGTAGGAAAGGGGGATTGATATTACTAAAGCACAAGGACAAGACGCTACTAAGAAAGTAAGACCACGATATATCCAAGTATTGAAATCTTTAGTAATAATAGTAGGAATTATGGTAATTAATATTGCCAAGATAACGACGATAGGAGTGTATATTTTAGCAAATTTAGTTATGAATTTTTCATCAGAAGATTTATCTTTATTAGAATCTTCGATTAAAGAAATAATTTTACTAGTAGTGGAATCTTTAAATAGGGAAGTTACTTTAATTTCTAAAACACCGTCTAAATTTATCGTTCCACTTATGACTGGTTTATTTTTAGTTACTTCAAAAGGAATACTTTCTCCGGTTATACTTGAGGCATCGATATTGGAACGTCCCTTTACAACAACACCATCTAGTGGGATTTTTTCTCCTGGTTTGACGATGATAATGTCATCGATTTGGACTTTTTCGGGACTTACTACTTTTTCTTCACCGTTTACTAAAAGGGTAGCGCGGTCACTTCTGAGATCCATCAACTTAATTATGTCATCACGGCTTTTATCAACTGATTTATCACCTAGAAGTTCACCGATTTGATACAAAAACATAACAGCGATTCCCTCGAAATATTCACCGATTAAAATAGCTCCGATAGTAGCCGTTAGCATCAAAAACTTTTCATCGAAAAAGTCACCTTTACGAATGCTTTTAATGACGTCGATTACTATGTCATAACTGATGATAATTAGAGCTAGAAAAACTAAAAATACATTTAGTGGTTCTGACACTACAAGACTTATTATATAAAAGAAGATTCCAATTATTAATTTCCAAATTTCACTATTAATTTTCATTTACGTGTTCAACTCCCAATTTAATTATTTTTTCGATGTGATCATCTTTTAAAGCGTAATAGACATTCTTACCAATTTTGTTGGTTTTGACTAGATTTAGATCGCGCAGTATTTTTAATTGGTGTGAAATCGACGAGGGACTCATCGCCAATTGATCAGCAATGTCACCGACCGGTAGTTCCTCATTCATCAAAACATCCAAAATTTTTAAACGCGTCTCATCACTAAAAACTTTGAACAAGTTACTCATTCTAAAAATTTCTTCAACATTTAATCTTTTCATAGAACCTCCTACATTTTAATATATGAACAACTATTCATATATATAATAGCACATATATTGAAAAAAGTAACCTACAATTTTTATTTTTTTGCATTTTATGTTATAATATACAACCGCAAAGGAGTTTTATAGAAATGGATACTTATAGTGAAGTTGAGAATTTTATTGAAAGATATAAAATTATACACAATTACAATAAATTTGGGATATTTGAAAAGAAAAAAATAATTAATGATGGAGTAAAGGAATGCGTTATCCGATTAATGCTTGATCGTATGGGTCTTAAGTACAATGATATCGATGAACTTGACAGAGGTGATCTAGAGGATTTTGATGTCTGTGAGCTTGTCAGTTCTTTCTGTGATTTAGAGACACGCATTAATGGCTATGATTCAGCAGAAGATATAGTTAGTAGTTTGATATACTGTTATTTGGACAATTGTAAAAATTTGCAATTTGGTACTAAGACTTGTTGGTATCAAACATTATCTGATGGAGATGTTCCGACTGAACTTGGATTTGATAACGATGGAAATTGGACTAGTATAACGACATCTCTTTCACCTGATATAGTTGATATGTTTAGAGTAGTTAATAAAACATTTAATGAAAAAGTAGTAATCGATTCTAGACACCAAAAACTTAAAATGATTCGAGGTGATAAAAAGTATGGAATTTAAAGATGTCTATAGCCAAGTTGGCAAGTATTTGAATGAAAATAATTTTTCCTGCAAGAGTGTGGATGAACAAAAGGAACTAGTCGAAGAAAGTTTTAAACTATATCTTTTAAATAAAATTGGGGAGTATGGTAAAAGTCTTGAAGAAGGAAATTACACAGCTTCAGAGTTGGTTGCAATTCTCGGTCAGATAATTCCTGAAGATAAACACTTTGATACTTTGGGTCATGTGACACATCGCCTTTTAAATATCGTGTTTGAAATGCAACGCTTTTCAGTTGTCTGGTTCGTTGAAAACCGTGCCGAATTGAGTGGTAATCCTGAAGTTCATTTCAATTCCGATAATAAGTGGGATAAAATTATTACCAATTCTAAAATCGATCATGTAAAAACATTTGAACTGGTGAACTACGTCTTTCACAATCAATTTAAAGTAAAAGAAAACCCAAAAATGATTGTTAAGAACTATCAAGGATAGTTCTTTTTTTTAGTCATTTGTCCTATACAGGGTATGGGCAATTACATACCTTAAATTAGGAGTGATGAAATGAATAACTATATGTTAGATGACAATTTAATGCCTTTTATCAATATGGGAATTGAAGATAGCAATCCGAATGATTTCTATGGACCATATGAAGGTTATATAAAAGGTAATATGACTAAAAGTTTATATACACCTTATAAAAATTATAAACCAGCTGAACTTATACCAACTAACGAAAAAGAAGAATTATTATTAAATTTAAACCAAGTTCAATTCGCTATGCACGAAGCTAATCTATTCTTAGATAATTATCCTAATGATCAGTTTATGGTTAATGATTTTAACAAATATAAGAAAATGTATAATGAACTTTTAAATGATTATGAAAGTAAGTATGGACCATTGTTTGTAAACAATGAATATATGAATAAAGTACCATGGAAATGGGATCAAAGACCATGGCCTTGGGAAGGGAGCAATTAATTATGTGGGTATATCAAAAGAAATTACAATATCCGGTTAATATTAAGAAAAAAGATTTAAAATTTGCTAAACAATTAGTTACACAATATGGTGGTTTTGCCGGAGAATTAAATGCTGCGCTTAGATATTTAAATCAGAGATACACGATGCCAGATGACAGAGGTAAAGCTTTGCTTACTGATATAGGAACTGAGGAACTTGCACATGTCGAAATCATTTCTAGTATGTTGTATCAACTTTTAAAGGATGCGACAGTTGAAGAGTTAAAAGCTAACGGACTTGCTAGTCACTATGCTGAACATAAAAAAGGACTTTTCCCAACTGATGCTAATGGTGTTCCATATACGACTGCGTACTTCGCTACCACCGGTGATCCTCTTGCTGATTTGAGTGAGGATATGGCTGCTGAAGAAAAGGCTAGAGTAGTTTACCAAAACCTAATCGACCTAACTGATGATCCAGACATTTTAGCACCACTTTTATGGTTACGTCAAAGAGAAATCGTCCATTTCGAAAGATTTAAAGAATTGTATGATTTCTACAAAGAGCAGGGTTTATAAAATATTAAAAAGGACTTGATAAAAGTCTTTTTTTTTGGTAGACTATAATAGTCTTTTAGAGATGGCGAATATGGTGAAGTGGTTAACACACCAGTTTGTGGCACTGGCATGCGTGGGTTCGATCCCCACTATTCGCCCCATTTAAAAATTAGGCAAGCCTCAAAGGTTTGCTTTTTTTGTTTCCTAATCTTTTTCTTTTGTTTATTTTGTGATAAGATAAATAGTTAAAAAGAGGGATATTATGAAATATTTTGAACTTACTCCTCATTACATACGCAAAGAAAAAATTAATAAGATAGACTTTGATGATAGGTTTTTTGCTTCTTTAAAAGAAGATTATAGTGACTTTTCAACTTTTTTTAACGATTGTCAAGACTATTGTTACACATCATATGATGAAGCGGAAAATATAGATGGCTTTTTGTATTTCGTAATAAAAGATAACTATTCAGATGTGTTATTTTTTAAAGTTTTAGAGTTTGGAAATAAGATAGAAGAAGCCTTTTTAAAGATAATTATTAAAGAAGCTAAAGCCAATAATTTGGAACAGATTTCGATAAGTGTTTTTCGTAAAGAACAGGATTTAGTTACCTTTCTAGAAAAATTTTCATTTAATAATGTAGAAATTAAAGAGAACAGGACAAGTAGTGGTTTCATGGATGATGAATTAGTATTCATCAAAAACATGAGCGATTCTAAATATCCTAATATCGATATTAGAAATAAGAAAATATTTTTAATTCCTTTGACTTCGTCAGAACATGAGAAATTGTTTCCAGAAGCTGAAAAGATGTTTCAAATATCATTTGATGATGTCTTCGGTAATAATTCCTATTTAAATACTATTGAAAAATCATATGTCTTTAATCAAAATATCGGTAATGTCAACAATGGTGATATATTACTTTTCTATAGTAGAAAATATCGTTCGATTACATCTGTTGGGGTAGTAGATGGAATATTTACTAATTTTTCCAATGTCGATGAGATTAATGAAATGATGTATGGTAGAACTTATTACACCTTTAATGAACTTAATAAAATTTTTAAACCTAATACTAAATTGTTGTTGTTTAAAGACTACAATACTTTATCTAATCCAATTTTTTATCAAGATGTCAACAAAATAGTAGAACTGGATTATGAAAAAGAAAGAGAATTAATCGATAGTGTAATCGATCAATAAAAGATGATAACATCTTTTATTTTTTTGGAAATTATGTTAAAATATACAGTCAAAACGTGGTGATGTTGATGGACAATTTAGAAAAAGATGGTGACTTAGTACTAGGTTACGTGTTTTTTAATCGTTGTAATATCGATAATAATCCCATTTTTGAATATGGTGTTCGCGAAAAAGTTTTTCCGATGGCAAAATTTGATTACAGGGAATTAGAATACAACAATGGTCATGAAAAAGATTTAGTGATATCGAAACAAAAAATTAAAAAGTGAGTGATATAATGTCAAATTTAAATATAAATATAGAAAAAGCTAAGCGCTTGATTAAAGATAATCGCATTGGTATATCGAGACGACATGGAAAATTTGAAAGAATTTATCCGTTTACTAATGAAAATCTTTTTGAGTGCTTTAATCAATTTTTACTTAGAAATAAAGATTGTCTTACAGTACTGGCTAGTTCTGATCAAGCTTTAGATCTATTTTTGCGTGGCGCTAAAAGTGTTGATACCTTTGACATTAATCCGCTTACTCCATATTATTTCGACTTGAAAAAAGCTTTTTTAATGTCCGATTTCAACCGTGATGATTATTTAAAATTCTTTTCATATTATTATAGAGAGACGAGATTTAATCGAGATGTTTATAAAGAGATTTCTAAAAATTTGACTGGTGATAGTAAAGTTTTTTGGGATAGTTTATACGACTCTTTTACAACTGAAAAGTTACGTGATAGTAATGGCCTTTTTTCACCAGATGAACAACCACCACTAGTTTTAAAAAGAGAAATATTATACCTATCAGATGATCACCAATACGATTTGTTAAAAGAAAAAATATCAGATGTAAATATTAGGTTTATCAATACTAATGTCGTTAATCTACCAATGGTTTTATCTAGAGATAAACGTTACGATTTCATCTATTTATCTAATATTTTTCAGTATACCAAAAATGTTTTTTCTAAAATATCTTTAAAAGAAAGACTTTATCCGGATAAATATCGTTTAATTAGATGGGGAAATTTAATAACTGATTTATCACGTAACTTAAATCATGATGGCAATATCATGACTGGTTACATCTATGATTTTTTAAATATATATGGTTCAGATGATAACTTTAGAATATTTTCACAAGCTTTTCCACAATCAGAATTTTTGTATTACCACTTTCCAAAAACAAGAAGTCTATCGTCATCAAGTTCTTCTGTCGATAGCGGATGCATTGTTTATAAAAAAAGAAGATAGACTAGTAATTAGATTAATGTTATGATTATTGTGGGTGATAAAATGATAGAAGTTAATTGTCAAAGTAGTATAAAAATTAGTGGTTTTAAAGTTTTGTATTTCGATCCTTTAGAAGTAGAAAAGAGTAATGATGCCGATTACATTTTTATTACACATACGCATTATGATCACTTTTCTAAAGAAGACATTTTACGCGTTAAGAAGAGTAATACTAAAATAATTGGTCCCAGCGATATAGTAGATGTTTGTAAAAAGTTGGGATTTAGCGAAGAAGATATCATTGTTGTAAAACCACTTGATGAGTTAAAGCTTGCCGGTGTCGACGTCAAATGTTTATACGCCTATAATGTAAGTAAAAGTTTTCATCCCAAGAGTAATAACTGGGTAGGGTATTTGGTAGATTTTGATGGCGTTAAATACTACGTAGCAGGAGATACCGACATTTTAGATGAGAACAAGAAAATAGATGCTGATGTCGTGTTCATTCCAGTTGGTGGATATTATACTTGTGATTATCAGGAAGCAGCAGAGTTCGTAAATGAAGTAAAACCGCAGAAAGCTATTCCGATTCACTATGGTTTTGCAGTTGGTAGTAGTGCTGATGCTTCAAATTTTAAAAATTTAGTTTCTAAAGACATCGAAGTAGAAATTTATCTAAGTTAGAGCAATCTAACTTTTTTTATTAAAACCTCTAGTTATGTCTAATGGGAAAATGTTTATATTAAAATAAATATTTTTGGTGTTACTTTTTCGATAAAAAATGATTGTTGACCAAAAAAGTATTTGGATTGTCATTTTAGATACGATATCTTCCAATTTTTTAATTCGTTATAACATATTGGAAATTCTCAAGCTAAAAATTAACTGTTATAATTGTAAATGTGTTTTTTTTCTAAGAGAGGGGTACAATATTTTACCATGATATACTTTATGAATTTAGAATTGGAAGGTTTTATAGATAATGTGGATTTAGATTGTAGTGGTGATGTATATCATATCTATTTAGATAACGAAGTCGTAAGTTTTGAAATTAGTGATGATTTAGATGAGTTTGAGATAATTTTATCTTTTATAGAATCGATTACTGATATGGAGATAAAGAATGATTTTTTAGAGGTCATAGATGATAGAGATGCAGTTAGAAACTTTAGATCTTGTTTAAATAAACATAATTTGGACAAGACTTTTTTACAGTATAAGAAATCGGTCTATGTCAAATTTTTGGACAATTTGTCTCTTTAATTGTCATATTATTTACGATTGTTTACAATTTAAATTGACAAAACAGTATCTAATAAAGGGCTTTTGTGATATTATTTAATTGAAATAAAGGTGATTATATGAGAATAAAAGTTGGATCTAAAATATTTGAGCTTGTTAAAAAAAATCGTGGTTTGAAATTGTCTCGTGTCGTTATAACAGGACTTGTAGCCTCTACTGTTATTGGAGCTGCAATCGGCGCTATTAGTAGAACGAAAGCAGATAGTAACTATGGTGATGTCAGTACTACGGCCATTATATCTGAAGTCGATGATTACACTTCTTTTGATGAAGTTATACCAATGGAAGATTTAGTAAAATTAGATCTTATTACAAAAGAAATAGAACTATCGGATCGACTCGCCGAGATTGATGATGTCAATGTTGAAAGTGTTACTGATGAGGAGCTAGAAAAATATGGTACGATGAGTATCGACGATTTAGAGACAATCGTAGCAACTGCTGAAGATGTTAGTAAAAAAGGAGTAGCTGAGCGTACGAGAAAAGATCTAAACGACTTATCTACTGCGAATGAGCTAGAGGCCTATATAAATATTTATTTAAATTTCGATGCTTTTAGTGATATTGAAAAAGTTCAGTTAGCAACAATTAAAGCTGCAGGTTATGATGCTGGAGTTGCAAGTGAGAAATTTGATTTAGATGCCGATAATCCCGAAAGTGCTTTGGAAGATGTAATTGTTCCTGCTGGAAAAATGGCTAATGATGGACTTTCAACTAATAGCTTATTGATAAATGGTGAATCAGTAAAAGCTAAAGGTGTTATCAGTGATGTCATTAGTGATACTTACGATGTGCAAAACTATTTATCTAGACATGGAAAAGATGGTGGTAACAGAGAACACAATTCTGATGTCAATAAAATGCATTTATCAAATATTTCGAATATTAAGAAAGTTATGGCTTCAGAGGCTACCATTGATACTGGTTTATTTGGTAACAATAGCATTGATGCCGAATTGCGTGATATTGAGTTCTCTCCTGAAGAGAATCAAGGTCCAAAAAAATAATGATGTAAAGACAAGTCGTATGGCTTGTCTTTTTTTGGTCAAAAAAAGAATTGGATTAATTCCAATTCCAATTGTCAACTTCTTCTAGATCAATACCCATCTCACGGATATAGTCGTGATGTTTTTTCAACATTTCGTTCATGTCATCTATAACATTTTGGTATTTCTCACTATTTCTTAAATTGTTTACGATATCGATTACTAAATGGAAGCGATCTATTTTGTTTTTTACACGCATGTCGAATGGAGTAGTAATACTTCCTTCTTCTTCATAGCCGTTAACTTTTAAATTTTTATTGTGTCTGTTGTACATAAGCGAATAAATTAAATCTTTATAGCCGTGAAAGTTAAAGATAATCGGTCTATCGGTTGTGAATAGTTCATCGAATTGTTCATCACTCATTTGGTTTTTATTTTTTAATTTCATTAAATCTAAAACGTTGATATATCGCAGTTTAATATCAGGAATATATTTTTTGATAATGTCGATACTCGCTAGAGCTTCAATCGTTGGTTCACATCCGGCACTTACTAAAACTATTTCGGGATCATTTTCAGTTGTTGAGGCCCAAGGCCAAATGTCAATGCCTTTTTTTACGTGCATTTTAGCTTCTTCTTTAGTTAACCACTGCAAGCGAGGATGCTTAGACGTTACCATGACGTTTATTTGATCTTTAGTATTTAATGTCTTGTTGAAAGTTTGTAGGAGAGTATTGGTATCACATGGTAAATAGATGTTTACAATATCACTTTTTTTAGAGGCTAGATGATTTAAAAAACCGGGATCTTGATGAGTATAACCATTATG
>CANRCI010000022.1 GCA_947629075.1 uncultured Bacilli bacterium
AGATTGTTTAACAGACAATCGTAATCGTACTGCAATGTTGGTAAGATCGACAATTACTAAACGCGGTGGTAATCTAGGAACTGATGGTAGTGTATCTTATCTGTTTAAAAGACAGGGAGTTATCGTTATTGGAAAAGACCACGATGAAGATGAAATGATGATGCTTTCCCTTGATAATGGCGCTATTGACTTTGAAGCTGATGAAGATGGATACGCTATATATACTGAACCAGATGATTTCTTAAAAGTTAAAGAAGCTTTAGAGGAAGCTGGAGTTAATGACTTTTTAACTAGTGAGATTACTTATGTTGCTAGTAATGAAATTGAACTCGATGATGAACAGACAGAAAAAGTTATGAATTTAGTCGAGGCACTTGAAGATCTTGACGATGTTCAAAACGTATATCATAATTTAAAGATATAAAACTGGAGGGTTTTGATTAAGATGAAGAATAAAAAAGACAAATTACTTTTTGCCTTTGACGATATAATCGATGTGGTAATAAATACAATTGGTTATAATCACTATTGTTATTACAATTTAGGTGTTTGTAAAAGCGTAGTTAGAGAAGTTTTTAATCCTTTAAAAGGTAATTTAAAAAATAGTAAATTGAAATGTAATTACTTTTTAATGCCACAATATAGTGATGATAATTATAGCGATTTAGTTAATGGAATTAAAACTATTTACGATAGTAATCCTGAAGATGGATCTTTAGCAAGTGGTGAGGAAGTTGTCACTATGCTTATCGATAGTATCTTAACTGATGAAGGAAAAGCGCAAATGCAAGATTATGCAACTTATTCTAAACATGAAGATTTACTTAGAAAAGTTTATAATTGTCCTAAGAAAAAAGGCTTTTTAGGAAAAGTAAAGAAAATAGGCTAGACCTATTTTTTTCTTTACTTTATTTATCATTTATGCTAACATATTTTTTGTGTTTTTTTGGGGGAAATTATGATTGAAATTAATGATGTATTAAAAAAGATGACAAAAGAGGATTTAATAGTTTTAAAAGAACAGTTAAACAATAAAAAGCTGGAAGAGAGTATTAATGATAGATTATCTGCATTAAATGCTAATTTGACAGATATGTCTAATGTACCTGAAGAGGCGTTAGTTTTTGATATCGATAGATTTGAAAAAGAAAAAGGAATACTATTTGATAATGACAGTTATAAATTTGTTAAATCTCTACTTTTAAAGTTACAAGAAGAAAAAGACGTCTATTTAGAAAATAGATTACAAGATATCAAATTGGCCGATGTCTATTTAAATATGGATGGCATTTTTATCGATAGTCTTCACAATCGTTTAGCTAATTCAGTGACTAATAGAAACAGTCGTGGTATTAAATACAAATTTTTAAATTTTACTACTATTAATTTGGATTTTTTGGTCAACAATAGTGATACCGAAATTTATCGCGAAGCTAAAAACCTAGTTGGTGTTGGTGTTAAAGCAGCTAAATACATGATAGTTGATGCCGAGCTTGCAAAAGCTGTTGTCGAAAACGTAAAACAAAAATGTATGAAGTATAATAAATAAAGATATAAAAGATCAATTACGCATTGATCTTTTTTTATGGATAAATTAATAATGGGTTAATTTCAAAGCATTGTTGACAAAAGCATACGGGGGGGGGTAAAATTTTATTATATGTTGTAGTAGGTGACTGATATGAAAGAGAATATTCAAAAATGGTGGAAAGGAAGAGCTGATATTATTTTCAGTGTCATCAATTTTTTCTTTCTCGTTTTCTTTATATATGTTTTTGTTTTAAATATTTTGAATATTGGTAATATCAGTTGGTTTGCCTTTTTACTTTTACCAGTATTTATACTTTTATCTGTATTTACGATTAAAAAAATTATAACGATAAAAGATAATCAATTACTCCATAAAATAAATAAAATTATTCAGATTATCAATTTTATCTTTTTGATATTTATGGGTTTTAGTTTGCGAGTCGGTTTTTCTTGGGATTATGGTGGACTTCAACGATATGCCATCAATTACGCTAGAACTGGGAGTTATGAAGATGTAGTTTATTTAGCGATTTATCCTAATAATCAATTTATCTTTTGGTTTTTATCCGTTTTCTACCGAGTCGTTTTTTGGCTTTTCGGTGATGTAAGTGACATGTTCTATTTAGGAACATCAATAGTTTTAAATGCTTGTTTTATTAGTTTAGCAGTATATCTATATTCTTTACTAGCTAAGAAAATAAAAAATGAAAAATTCTCTCTATTAGTTACTATTTTTACCGTTATATTTCTACCAATTGCTAGTTATACCAGCATATTTTATACGGATACCACCGCTTTGTTCTTCGTTCCCTTAATTTTGCTTTTATATTTAAAGTACTTAAAAAAGGAAAAAATAATTTATCTTTTATTAATTTCTTTTGTATCAGTTATGGCTTTCTCTTTAAAAGCAACTTTAATATTTTGTCTATTTGCTATTGTTTTAGATCTATTTATTAAGAATGATTTTTTACCATTTTTCAAAAAGTTTGTCATAGTTTTAGTTACGTGTTTGATCAGTTTGACGGTGGTTAATAATTTATTGAGTTCCTTCTTTAAAATTGATGATGCGATGTATGACAGATATAAATTTCCTCATACTCATCACGTTATGATGGCTTTATATCCCGGAGCAACTGGTGGATATATCAGTGAAGAGGTACAGTATACCAAAAGTTTTACTAATTATAATGCCAAGAAAAAAGCTAATCTTAAAGTTATTAAAAAACGTCTTAAAAATTATGGGGTTAGTGGTACATTAAAACATCTTGCTTACACGAAAGTTAACAAAGTATGGACTAATGTTGCTTTTGGATCTGACAACTATACGAGTAGATATCCTTTTAATTATAGTAAAGTCTTTCAAGTTATATCGATGACTGGTAAATATCACAAATACAGTTTGATTTATCTATACGTACTTTGGATATTCTTTATAGTAGGACTGTTAATGGCTAGTTTAAAAAGGACGGTTTTAAAACATGGATTCTTACAAATTAGTAAAGTTATCATTTTGTTGTTGGCATTTTTCTTAATGATTTGGGAAGCCAATTCTAGATATTTAGTTCAAATATTACCACTGATAGTTTTAGCATCAATCAGTGGTTGGTACGAAATGATAAATGATGATAGGAGAGAAAAGCAATGAAGAAAAGTATTTTGTATTTAGTTATACCTTGTTATAACGAAGAAGCAATGCTAGGGATAACTACTGAACAATTAAAGATAAAAATGACGAATCTCATTAAAAGTGGTCGAATCGATAAAAAGAGTAAAGTCTTATATGTCAATGATGGATCTAAAGATAAAACTTGGGAAATTATTGAGAAAACCCATGAGGAAGACCATCTTTTTGCTGGTGTTAAATTATCGCGCAATAGAGGACACCAGAATGCTTTATTAGCTGGCTTGATGACTGCCAAAAAATATGCCGACATAACCATCAGTATGGATGCCGATTTGCAAGATGATATCGATGTCATCGACAAAATGTTGGATGAATACGATAATGGTTGTGAAATTGTCTATGGGGTTAGAAGTTCTAGAAAGAAGGATACTTGGTTTAAAAGATTCACAGCTGAAAGTTTTTATAAATTGATGCATTTAATGGGAGTCGAAGTAGTTTTCAATCACGCTGATTGTCGATTGATGAGTAAAAAAGCACTCGATGGTCTAGAACAATTCGAAGAAGTGAATCTATTCTTAAGAGGAATTGTTCCGCAAATCGGTTACAAAACTGGCGTTGCCTACTACGAACGAAATGAAAGAGTAGCAGGGGAGTCCAAATATCCTTTAAAGAAAATGTTGAAGTTTGCCATTGATGGAATAACTTCCTTCAGTATAAAACCTCTTTCCATGATTGCGTCACTAGGTTTCTTAATGGTATTTGTCAGTTTAATAATGTTAGTTTATGCTCTAATTGTAAAGATAATTGGTAATGCAGTATCGGGATGGACATTTATCATTTGTTCAATTTGGTTGGTATCCGGTATTCAGCTTTTATCTCTAGGAATAATAGGTGAATATATTGGAAAAATCTATAATGAAGTTAAACATCGACCTAGGTACATAATTGAAGAAGAATTAATAAAATAAAAAAAGTAGAATTCTACTTTTTTTCATATCTAATTTGTTTTAAATAATTAATCGGTTTTTCAAATACTTCTTGGGCCAAAACTATTGTCAAAAGAAGAGCTAGTGGGAAGATAGTAAGATATGTATTAGTTTGTTTTAACAATTTATAACCATTTAATTTACTAAAAAATAGATTAATAATTGGATAATGCCATACATAGATACTCAAACTTCTTCTTCCCCACGTGGTTATCGCTATCCTATTTTTTGGTGTTAATGATATTAGACTAATTATAAATAGAGTTGCAACTATATAGTATAGAAATCTGAAAATGATACCGTATCTTTTATATTTAGATAGCTCTATAAATGGGTTACGACCAGTTATTAATTGTCTTAAAAAGTATATATCTTTTATGAAAAAGTAACAAAGTAGTAGAGTACCAATTAAAAAGATTATCGCTAGTATCTGTACTTTTCTCTTTTTACAAAATTCGATGACTTTCTTTTGATCTAATAAATATCCGGCCAAAAAGAATGGAAAAAATACTATGGTTCTAGATAGACATAAAAAGTCGCCAATATTGGCATCATATCCTGCAAAACAAGCTAAAATTATCGAAAAAATAAACAAATATTTTTTATCAACCCTATCTAAAAGCATGAGAATTAAATTAAAATTGAATAGTGCAAGCATATACCACTGAACACCGGCGGTCGTAAAAATCTTGAAATTAGGCATACCACCACTAATAAGAGTAAAAATAGCTTGAATCATAATGATTATTAAGTATAGAGTTAAATATTCAACTATTTTTTTATAGTCTTTGTTATCAATTGTCTTTTTACTGAACAAGCCACCAATAAAAATAAATAAAGGCATATGGAATAAGTAGATATAAAAATAAGTTCTTCGCATATTTATCGATTTAGTGACTAAGAAGTCTGCAAAGTGACCAATGACAACTAAAAGGATGAGAATAAATTTTAAGTTGTCCCATAAATCGACTCTTTTTCGTTCAATTTTCATGAAAATCGCCCCTTAACAATAATGATTTTATATTGATATCATTCTTTTGTCAAACTAGCATTACATAATACATATAATTAATTGGTGATTATATGTTTCTTAAAAAGATCGATGTAAGAATCAGAATTTGTCTATTAGTAGTTTTCTTTTTATTCATCGTCATAATAGCTAAAGTATTGTTCATTCAATTAGTCGATTATGATAAATTGGTAAGCCTTGCTAATGACTTGTGGAGTAGGGATTTACCCCTAGCAGCTGATCGTGGTCTAATCTTAGATAGGAACGGAGTAGTCTTAGCCGATAACATTACGACCACTAGTTTAGTCGTAGTTCCTAACCAAATAGAAGATGTCGATAAAGTAGCGAGTGATTTGTCTAAAATACTGGGAGTTACTAAAGAAGAAATGCGAAGTCACCTTACTAAGAAGACATCTATTGAAAGAGTTCACCCCGAAGGTAGACAATTATCTTATGATAAAGCTAATCAAATATCTAATTTAAATTATAAGGGTGTTTATTTGGTTAAAGAATCTAAGAGATATTATCCTTATGGTGATTTATTATCACATACTTTGGGATATGTGGGAATAGATAATCAAGGACTTTCCGGATTGGAATTACAGTATGACAAATATTTAACTGGTGAAGCTGGAGCGATTAAATATTTCTCCGATGCTAAGGGAAATAAACTTAACTTGAGTGATGTCTATTTAGCGCCACAAAGTGGAATGAATATTCAACTGACAATCGATATAAAGATTCAACAATCGATTGAGCGTGAATTGAATAACATCGTCGATATGTTTTCTCCCGATATGGCTTTAGCAGTTGTGATGGATCCCAATACGGGAGAAATTCTAGGAATGGGTTCTCGTCCCGGATATAATCCCAATAATTATAAAAATTATTCCCAACAAGTACTGAGTCGTAATCTACCGATATGGGCATCGTATGAACCCGGTTCGACTTTCAAAATAATTACGACAGCGGCATCAGTTGAAGAGGGAATTGTCGATTTAGAGAAAGATACATTTTATGACAGTGGTAGTGTTAAGATTGGTGGGGCCAGAATCGGTTGTTGGAAAGCTGGCGGTCACGGATATCAAACTTTCTTACAGGTTTTAGAAAATTCTTGTAACCCAGGCTTTGTAAAATTGGGACTTACTCTAGGTAAAGAACGACTATTTTCTTATCTAGATAAATTCGGTTTTGGAACTAAGACAGGGATTGATTTAAATGGTGAAGGTAAGGGAATAATTTTCGATTTGGATAAAGTTCACGATTTGGAACTGGCCACGACTGCTTTTGGTCAAGGTGTTAGTGTTACACCCATTCAACAAGTTACAGCTGTTAGTGCCGTAGTAAATGGTGGCAATCTTTATAAACCATATATTGTTAAATCTTTTTTGGAACCGGAAACCAATAGTGTCATCAAAACAATCGACAAGCAATTAGTCCGTAAGACGATTAGTCCCGAAACTTCTAAAATTATGCGAGGAGCCTTGGAGAGTGTTGTCGCGAGAGGTGGAGGTAGATATGCTTATATCGATGGTTATCGGGTTGGAGGAAAAACTGGAACTGCTCAAAAGGTAAAGGACGGCAGATACTTAGAAAACAACTATATAATGAGCTTTATGTCCGTCGTTCCCTCTAATAATCCCGAAGCTGTTTTATACGTCGCTATCGATAACCCTAAAAATACAGCTCTTTTGTCCAGTTATACAACAGCTCCAGTAGCAAGACGTATCCTTCTAGATATAATTGATGCCCTAGACATTAAGAAACAACCCGGCCAGATTGAAAAAGTTTATCAATGGGATGACAAAGAATACGTTAAAGTTCCTAATGTTGTTGGAAAAGATTTAGATACAGCCAAAAAGGAACTTAAAGATTTTGAGCTTGAATATACTGGAAGTGGAAAAAAAGTAATCGAACAAACTCCTAGTGGTGGTGAAAGAGTTGAAAAAGGTTCAATAGTTAGAATTTTATTAGGAAATTAAAAAAAGGTTAAAACGTTTAACCTTTCTACAAATAATTAGCAAGTATATTAGTTACTACTTGGTAACCATCATCATTTAAATGAAGACCATCTTCAGTATAATTAGCTTTTAACTCATCATCATCGTTGATCAATTCTTTATACATATCGATATAAGTAATGTTTTCACTCTCAGCTATTTCTTTTATTCCCTTATTTATTTCTTTAATCTTGGAATTATCTCTTGTACCAGCACTAGATTTATTGCCAAGTTCTTTTTCGTCCTTAGTAATTGGATAAATCGATTCGATATATATTTTAGTATTTGGTGAATTCTTTTTAATCTGTTTAACTATGTATTCAATATTGTCAATCGTTTGATCTTGATTTAAGCCGTGAACGATGTCATTAGTTCCGATTAAGACAAAAACTTTAGCTGGTTCGTAATCGAAGACACTTGTTTTAATTCTTTTGATGAGATCCGCAGTTGTATCTCCACCATTTCCTTGATTGATATAATTGTTATTTTTAAAATACTTGTCTAAATCGTATCTATCAGTAATTGAATCTCCAAAAAAGACTATTTTATTACTGCGGTAAACGACAGTTTCCGCTCTTTTATTATTGGCATTATATATACTGATCTGAATCGTAAATACCAACTGGAGAATTAGTATGATAATCATGCCAATCGCTACAAATAAACTCAACTTTCTAATGTCTTCGAGTATTTTTTCAATCGAATTTCTATTATTTCTATTATTAAAATTATTTAATTTTACCTGGATATCTTTGTTCATGGTAACCTCCTGCTGACATTTATTATAGTGCCCATTTTATCAAAAATCAATTAATATTATCTTTTTAAATAAAAAAATGTGTGATAGAATGACTATTATGGGGCGGTGAGTTTATGGGAAGATTTCAGTATGATGTTTCAATAATTATTCCTGTTTACAATGTTGAAAAATATTTAAGAGAATGTCTAGATTCAATTTTGAGACAAAGTTATGATTTAAATAAGATTGAAATTATTTTGATAGATGATGGTTCAAAAGATAAAAGTGGTGATATTTGTCGTGAATATAGTGATAATTATGACAATGTTGTAGTCCTTAAACAAGAAAATGCTGGTGTTAGTGTAGCTAGAAATAATGGGATTAAAAATGCTCGTGGAAAGTATATAATGCTTTTGGATAGTGATGATTTTATCTCTAAAAATGCTGTCAAAAAATTAGTGAACTTTTTTGATAAACATTATGATGAAATCGATATCGTTACTTATCCTATCTACCTATATTCAACAGATGGTAAAAAAGTAAAACAGCCGCGATACGATTTGTTTGATAAGAAAACAGGAATATATGATATCAATGAATATATCCAAGCTAATCAATGTACGATTAATATAGTGTTTAAGAACGAACTTGAAAAGACCAATCTTTTCGATGTCGATATGAAGCTTTCTGAAGATCAGAAATTTGATACAGCACTTATTATGAGAAAAGAAAAACTAGGTTACGTTTCAGAAGCTAGGTATTATTATCGAAGATATCCTGCTAGTGTATCACAAGTGCGAAATAACCCATATTATTGTTTTTATGACATAATTGGTTATATGGAGTGGTTGCTCGATGAGTATAGGCAAGATGGTAAAGTTCCTAAATATATTCAAGCATTAATTGCTAATAATTTGAAATGGCGTATTGCAACTGATCAATTATTTCCATATTATCAGGAAAAAGAAGAATATCAAAAATCAGTTGAGCGAATCAAAAATATTGTCAAAGAGATCGATGTCGATGTCTTTGATAGTTGTAGTGAAATGAATTACTGGCATAAGATATTTTTCTATAAATTAACTGGTCGAAAATTCACTTTAGAAAAAGTTGATGAAGGATATGAAATTTACTGTGATGGAGTGCCAATATTGAGTTTTACCAAGATAAAAGGATTTTTAACTCATCTAAAAGTTAAAGGTAATAAACTAAATGTCATGGGTGAAATAATGAGCCCACTATTTCAAGAAGAAACTCCAGAAATATATTTAGAAAAACACTATTTAAATGGTGAAGTCACGACAGAATTGTTGAATTCTTTCATTTCCAATAGCTCTTATCACAATAGTAAAATATTTACTGATCGTGAATATGGTTTTAATACAGTAATCGATTTAGATAAAGTATCCCGTTTTAAAGTCTATGTTAAGATATTGGGTAAAAAGTTTAATATCGATTATCATTTTAAAAAGTTTGTCCGCCAAAACTTTATTTCAGGACCTTATAATATCGTGTGTTCTAATAAAAGTTCATCTATCATTATTAGAAAAGCTACTTTCCTAAATAAGCTAAAATCATATCGCCGAAATTTAATGAACTGTCTACGTAAAAATTTTGGAGGGGTTTCATACCGAATTTTAGCGCATATGTATAATCCTTTTAAAGACATTTGGCTTTATACTGACCGTGGTGATGCTTTGGATAATGCTTATACTTTATTTAAGAATGATTTTAAAAGAGAAGATGGCATTAGACGTTACTACGTATCTTTCTTTACCAAAGAAGAAATCGATAAATATTTCACTCCGGAAGAGAAAAAGTATTTAATAAGGAAAGATTCGTTTAAACATAAGATGTTATTTTTGAAATCCCAGAAGATATTTACGTCTTTTGCTGATTTGCAGGTGTATTCACCATTTAAAAAGATATCTTTCTACAGTGATTTGACTAATTATGAGCTCATCTATCTTCAACATGGTATTTTACATGCTAATCTAGTTACGATGTATGCTAAAGAATTTACGGAAATAGATAAATTTGTCATTTCGACTAATTTTGAAAAAAATAATTTGATCGAGAAGTATCACTATCTAGAAAGCGACTTACTTCTTTCGGGAATGCCTAGAATAAAAGTTGGTGCCAGCAACAAAAAACCAGCTAAAAAGATTTTATTTGCTCCTTCGTGGCGTAAATACTTAATTGGACCACTTCTTAATAACAAACGACAACTCATGGTTAATGAGTTTCAAAACTCTGAATTTTTTAAAGAGACATCTAAATTTTTGAATTCTAAAAAATTGCAGGATTTCCTTAAGAAAAATAAGTATCAGTTAGATTTTAAATTACATCCAATCTTTAAACAATATGCCAAATATTATAAAATTGATTCTAAGTATGTAAATATAAATTTTGATGATACTGATATCGATGAATACAGTATATTTATAACTGATTTTTCATCTTTTCAATTTGACTTTGTCAATCTTCGTAGACCGATAATTTATTTTGTACCCGATATGGATAAATTTAAGGCTGGACTTCACAGTTACCGCGAATTGGATTTAAAATATGAAGATGCGTTTGGTAATCTCTGTCTAAATAGTGATGAACTTATGAAAGAGTTAGAAAAGATTGTTAAAAATGGAGTAAAACCCGAGAAGAAGTATTTAAAGCGCATGGATAAATTCTTTTTGGATATTAAAAATCCTTGTGAACAAATTTATGAAGAAGTTACGAAATAGCCTTTTGGGGCTTTTTCTTTTACTTGTTTTTATTTAGAAGGATTGTTATAATGAAGTTATAAATGGAGGTATTAAAAATATAATGATTTATGCAGAAATATTAGCTGGTGGTAAAGGAACCAGAATGGGTAATACAGATTTACCTAAACAATTTATGATGTTGGGAAGCAAACCAATTATTATTCATACAATTGAGCAATTTTTAATTAATGGGAAGTTTAATAAAATTCTTGTTTGTTGTCCTAAAAACTGGATTACTTATATGCAAGATTTATTGAAAAAATATGACTTAGACAACGGTGATATCGTCGTAGTAGCTGGTGGTTCAACTAGAAATGAAACGATAATGAACGGATGTAAATACATAGAGGATAATTTTGGTGTTGGTAATGATGATATCATTGTTACTCATGATGCAGTTAGACCTTTTATAACTCAGAGAATAATCGATGAAAATATTGAGGCATCGAAAAAAGCAGACGCCACTGATACTGTTATTGTAGCTACTGACACAATCGTTGAATCTATCGATGGAAAAGTTATTTCTAATATTCCCGATCGTAAAACTATGTACCAGGGACAAACGCCACAAAGTTTTAATATAAAGAAGTTAGTTAAACTGTATAATGAACTAACAGATGAAGAAAAAGACATTTTAACGGATGCTTGTAAGATTTTTGTTATAAAGAAGAAGAAAGTAAATTTAGTAGATGGTGAAGTTTATAATATTAAGATTACGACTATGCACGATTTGAAAATGGCTAATGCGATTCTAATGGAGAGAGATAAGTAATGATAAATCAATCTTATAGATTATATTCTCCTAAACAGATTAGGATAGAACAAATCGATGAAAGAGTAAAAGAAAACGATGTAATAATTAAACCTATCTATTTATCGATATGTGCGGCAGATCAACGTTATTATACAGGGAATCGCGATAAAGAAGTGTTGAAAAAGAAGTTGCCAATGGCACTTATCCATGAAGCGGTAGGAGAAGTAATATATGATCCGAAAGGAAAAATAGAAAGAGGAACGAAAGTAGTTTTAATTCCTAATACACCGACAGAGGTTGATGATGTAATAAAGGAAAACTATTTGCGCAGTAGTTATTTTAAATCGAGTGGAGTAGATGGATTTATGCAGAATTTTGTCTGTATAGATCGTGGCAGAATTATTCCTTATAAAAAGATAGAAGATCGAATTGCTGTCTTATTGGAACTTATGAGTGTGGTCATGAATGCTTTGGAACATTTTGATCACTATAGTCATATGCGAAAACAGACTCTTGGAGTATGGGGCGATGGAAGTTTAGGATTTATAACTTGTCTAATTTTAAAGAAGACATTCCCAAATGCTAGAGTGGTTTTGTTCGGTAAAACAGAAGAAAAAGCTCGTTACTTCCAGTTTGTCGATGAAACTTATCAAATTGCTAATATTCCTGATGATTTACGAGTAGATCATGCTTTTGAGTGTGTTGGAGGTCTTGGAAGTGAAGCTGCAATTAACCAGATTATCGATTACATAAATCCTGAGGGAAGTATAGCTCTTATGGGAGTATCAGAGAACAATGTACCGATCAATACTCGAATGGTTCTAGAAAAAGGACTTACTCTTTTAGGAAACAGTCGTAGTGGTTATGAAGACTTTAAAGCAGCGATTGACTTTTTAGAGACTTATCCAGAAGCTTCAGATTATTTGAACAATATCATTTCTGAAGAAGTAATAGTTCACGATGTAAAAGATATCAATAGGGCTTTTGAAAACGATTTAAACAATGAATTTAAGACAATTATGAGATGGAAAGTATAAAAAAATTTAAATAAAACCTCGTAAAAGTAAACGAGGTTTTTATATTGCTGGTTACGTAATTATTATGTTACAATGATTTTAGAGGTGTGTTATAGAGATGTTTAGATTTATTAAAAAAATATTTGGAAAGTTTAAGAAAGCACTTAGTCTATTATTCAACGTTTTCTTTAATCGACTTTTCTTAATGTGGCCATTAAAGGAAAATAGAGTTTTGTTTATCAGTGATGTAAGAGGCGATATCGGTGAAGGTAATCTAGCTTATATTTATAATTATTTACCTTCAAAATATGAAAAGGTAACTTCGTTTAAAGCAGATCGAAGAATAAAGAGAAGTATACTAAGTAAAATCAAACTAATATATAACTTATCTGTTTCTAAATATGTATTATTAGATGATTTTTGCGCTACTACTTCTTATATGAAAGTTAGAAAAGGACAAGAACTAGTCCAATTGTGGCATGGACCTGGAGCTTATAAAAAATTTGGTCATTCGCGTGGACTTGAAGGTGGCGATATGGAGAATAAAACAATTCATCCCGGGTATAAAAGATATACTAAAGCCATTGTTAGTAGTGAAAGTATAAGAAGTTGTTATGCCGAAGCTTTCTCAATTAGTATCGATAAAGTAAAAGCTTCAGGATTTCCTAGAACTGATATGTTTTTCGACTCTAAAGTGATGGATGAAAAAATAGCTAAAACATATGAAAAATATCCTTTTCTAAAGGATAAAAAAGTAATTTTGTTCGCTCCTACTTATCGCGGTACAACAGTTAAAGGAGCTTATTACGATTTCGATGTATTGGATTTAGATAAAATTTATCAAACTTATAAAGATGAATATGTATTTATTTTTAAGTGGCATCCAGCTTTATATAACAATATAATTAATGGTAAAGTAGAAGGACCTAATCTAGATGAATACGAAGGATTCTATTACGATTTATCTAGTGAGAGAGATGTCAACGATCTACTTTTGGTATCCGATATATTGATAACAGACTATTCTTCGATTATCTTTGATTGGGCATTTTTAAATAAACCAATAATTTATTTTGCCTATGATAGTGATATCTATAGTGGAGATCGTGGTTTGTATTTTCCTTTTAAAGAATATGTATATGGGGCTGTAGCTACAGATAGTAATGAGTTAATCGAGGCAATTAAGAAGAAAAATTTATATAAGTCAAAGCGCAAAAAATTCTTTAATAAATTTCTTGAAGCTTGTGATGGTAATTCAACTAAGAAAACTTATGAGTATATATTTGAGGGTAAGGATCCTAAGAGAAAATAAATTTTTCTCTTTTTTCTTTTTAGATAATCTTTAAGATTGATAAAAAGTGTAAAAAACTATATAATTGAGATAAGAGAGTGATAATATGAGCATTTTTATTGAAATAGCAATTTGGGCAATGAACGTATTTTATTTTTTTGTAAAATTGTTTCCAACTAAAAATAAAGTAGTTTTGATAAGTAGGGAGAAATCAACTCCATCACTTGATTTCTTACTTTTGGAAAGAAAAATTAAAAATATTGATGACAGCATTGAAGTCGTTATGTTATGTCGTCGTTTGGAAAAAGATTGGTTGAGTCGTATTAAATACATATTTCATATGATTAGACAGATGTATCATATCGCTACTAGTAAGGTTGTCGTTTTAGATACTTATTGTATTACCGTTAGTTGTCTAAAACATAAAAAGAGTTTAACCGTCATTCAAATGTGGCATGCGATGGGATCATTTAAGAAATTTGGTTACAGTATATTGGATAAAAAAGAGGGGTCTTCTTCAAAAATTGCTAAAGCTATGAGAATGCATAAAAATTACGATTATATATTTTCTAGTAGTGAAAATGATAAAAAGAATTTTGCTGAGGCCTTTGGATATAGTGATCAGTTAGATAAATTAGTAGTAATGCCTCTTCCAAGAGTTGATTTGTTAAAAGACAAAGATAACATTATGAGAACAAAAGAAGAGGTTCTAAAGAAATATCCGGCTTTAAAGAAGAAAAAAACTATTCTTTATGCTCCGACATTTAGAAAAGATAAATCAATGGTCAAAGACATTACTAAACTCATTGATGCTGTCGATTATAGTAAGTACAATTTAGTAATTAAACTTCATCCGTTGTCTAAAACCGTTATCGATGATAAGAGAGTTATTTTTGATAACAGTTTCTCAACTTTTGAAATAGGGTGTGCCAGTCATTATATGATTACTGATTACTCAGCTGTCGTTTTTGAATTATCACTTCTATCAAAGCCGATTTTCTTCTATGCCTACGACAAAGAAAGTTATATCGGTAGTAGAGATTTTTATATGAATTACGATAGAGATATGCCAGGGGTAATATCTAAAACTGCTGACGAAGTTATGGCAAATATCGAAGCTGGTAATTACGACATAAAGAAAGTAAAGAAATTTGCTGATTATCATATTGCTACAGTTAAAGGTGGCTATACGAGAAAAGTTGCCAAATTTATTATTAAACATATGAAAAAAAGTTAATTGTTGTAAGAGAGGTGAAAATGAAAAGACATATTTATATAATTTTTTCAAAAACACCTTCTAAACTGGGAAAGTTTATCCGTACCGTAACTAGAAGTAAATATAATCACATTTCGATAGCATTGGACGAGAATTTTTCAAAGTTTTATTCCTTTGCTAGATATAAATACGATAGTCCATTAGTAGGTGGTTTTATTGAAGAATCACCACTTAGATATAATTCTTCAATAGTTCAGATATATAAAATTTCCGTTAATAGAATTCGTTATCACAAAGTTTGTCATCAGATTGAAAAGATGGTTAATGAAAAAGAAAAATATATCTACAATACTGCATCTGCTATGACATTTCTCTTTCATCGTCGAGTTTTGGTATTAGATAGTTATACTTGTGTTGAATTCGCAACCTATATATTGGGACTTTGTGGAGTAATAAAATATAGGAAAAAAGATTTTTATAATTTTCAAAAAATAGCTACCATATTAGATAGCTATAAGATATATGAAGGAAAATTTTTAGTTTCTCCTTCTAATGACTGGGAAAATGATGAGTACAATAATTTGAATGGCTTATTTAAGTCGACGTGGCTTACGCTTCATCATTTTAAAAAATTATTAAAAAGATTTTTAATAGGTAAGTAGAGGTTTGTATGAGAACAACTAATTCGCTAAAAAATGCAATTGTTTCAGTTATTATGAATGTGATAATTATTGTCATTGGGCTTGTTACTCAAAAGGTATTCTTAAGTATTTTAGGAACAGAATACCTTGGAATTAACGGTCTTTTTAATAATGTCATGTCGATGCTTGCCATTGTGGAATTAGGACTTGGTAGTGCTATAATTTACAGTTTATATGAACCCATTAGTAAGAACGATAATGAAAAGATAAAGTCGTTGATGAATTTCTACAAGAAGGGTTACTACTTGAT
>CANRCI010000023.1 GCA_947629075.1 uncultured Bacilli bacterium
GAAGAACTAGTTAAGGCTGTAGCTGTTAACAAAGATGCAGTTAGTGTTAAAGAGTTTGAATCCACTGGTGAAGATGAAATTCTAATCGAGGTTATGATCGACAAAGAAGATATGGGAAGAGTAATTGGACGTGGTGGTAAGATTGCCAATGCAATAAGAACTTTAGTCCAAGCTAGTAGTTATTTAAATGAAAATAAAAGAGTTAAGATTAATATAGATAGTTTTTAATCTTAACTTTTTTATTTTTAAGTGTCTAACTTTTAATAAAAATTATTCTTTTGACAAGCACATTCTTGTAGTTAATTATAAAATATATTATAATTGACAATAGGTGATGTAATGAACGAATTAAATATACCAAGACATGTAGCCATAATAATGGATGGCAATCGTCGTTGGGCTAAACAGAGGGGAAAAAAGGCAAGTTATGGTCATCTAGCAGGTAGTAAAAACTTAGAGAAATTAGCAACACACATTCTCGATACCTCAACTGAATTTTTAAGTGTTTTTGCTTTTTCAACTGAGAACTTTAAACGTGATAAAGAGGAAGTCGATTACTTAATGGACTTGTTAGTAGACTATTTTACTAATAAATTTAAGACAATAATAAAAAAAGATATAAAAGTAATCATTAGTGGTAGTCGTGAACATTTACGCGATGACGTTATCAAAGCTATCGATAACATTGAAGAAAAAAGTAAAGATGGGAAAAGTGGAACCTTTAACATCTGTATCAATTATGGTGGTAAAAAAGAGTTAGTAGATACTACTAAAAAGATTGCTGAGATGTATCGCAATGATGAAATAGAACTAGATGATATCGATGAAGAATTCATAAGAAAGAACTTATATAACGATTTACCACCGATTGATCTATTGATTAGAACTAGTGGTGAACAGAGAATTAGTAATTTTATGATCTATCAACTAGCTTATAGTGAATTTTATTTTACTGATAAATATTTTCCTGATTTCAACGATCAAGAATATGATAAAATATTATTAGAATATCAAAAAAGAAATAGAAGGTTTGGAGGAAATTAGTATGATGACGAGAATAATAAGTGCGATTGTTTTACTAGCAATTTTTGTCCCAGCCCTAGTAGTGGGAAAACTTCCATTTGCACTTTTGATGCTAGCGATTTCATTTTTGTCTTTAAACGAGATGTTTAAAGTGCGAAAGTCGAAAAAAGAAATACCGATTTTGGTAGAATTATTCGCATACATTTTAGTAGGTTTTTTAACGTTGAACAATTATCAAGCTAAAGATTTGACTTTTTCGATTAACTACCAAATGATAGCGATTTTAATCTTTGCGTTTTTATCACCATTAGTATTTATTAATGATAATAAAAAGTACAATATCAATGATGCTTTATACATCGTTGCTTCAACTATTTTTATAGGGCTTACGATGAACATTTTGATTCTAATTAGAAATTATAGTCTTGTTCATGTTATCTATATTTTCTTAATTTCTATCATGACCGATACTTTTGCTCTTTTTACTGGGCTTTGTGTTGGAAGTCACAAATTAGCTCCGCTTATTTCGCCTAAAAAAACTTGGGAAGGACTAATTGGTGGAAGCTTTTGGGGGACTTTAGTAGCAGTTGTCTTCTACAACACGGTAATCGATTCGACACTAAATATCGGTGTATTAGTATTTGTAACTTTAGTTTTATCACTTCTAGGACAACTTGGTGATTTGGTCTTTTCTAGTATTAAAAGGTATTACAACAAAAAAGATTTTTCCAATCTTATTCCAGGACATGGTGGAGTACTAGATAGGATTGATAATGTAATATTTGTAATATTAGGTTTTCTATTATTCATAACAATTATATAGGAGGATACAATGGTAACATTAATATATTTCATAATTATTTTAGGAGTAATTATTTTAGTTCACGAATTTGGACATTTCTTCTTTGCTAAGAAATTTGGAGTTCATGTCTATGAATTTTCAATTGGTATGGGTCCTAAAATTTGGTCAACTAAGAGAAAGGGGGATCCGACTGAATACTGTATTCGTGCTATTCCGATTGGTGGATTCGTATCACTTGCCGGAGAAGATGTCGATGATGACGATTCCATACCACGTGAAGAAAAATTATTTGCTAAACCGATTTGGCAACGTTTCTTAATTATGTTTTTTGGAGCAGGTAATAACTTTATCTTAGCTTTTGTTCTATTCATTTTAGTAGGACTTATAGCTGGAGCTCCGATTATGGATCCTGTTTTGAGTGATGTAACAGATGGTTATCCCGCTCAAAAAGAAGGGTTGAAAAAAGGAGACCACATCGTGGCGATTAATAATCACAAGACTAGTACAATCGATGATCTACAACTATATTTGACTATCGCTAAACCAGGTCGTGAAGTATCTTTTGAGATAGCTGATGGCGATAAGACTAAAACCGTTAAAGTTAAACCGAAGAAAGAAAAGGTCGATGGTGAATATACGTATCGTTTAGGTATTGAGTTTGTTCAAGAGAAAAGAGAAGGCCTATTCGCATCTTTGAAATATGCAGTAGTCAAAATGGGGGCAACGGTAAAACAGATGGTTGTCGTATTGGCTAATCTATTTACGGGAAGATTGTCACTTGATTCATTGAGTGGACCAGTAGGTATTTACGGTATTGTTGGAGATGCTAAAACAGCAGGATTTGCTAGTGTCTTATTACTTACGGCTCTCTTAAGTGTCAATATTGGATTTATCAATTTGATTCCATTCCCAGCTTTCGATGGTGGTAGAATTCTTTTCCTATTAATCGAAAAGATAAAAGGTAGTCCCGTAAAACCAGAGACAGAAAATTTAATTCATACGATTGGTTTCATTCTAATAATGATTTTGTTCGTTGTAGTTATGTTTAACGACATTATAAAGCTTATTTAATATATGGATGATAGAGAAAAAGAGTTTCATGAAAATCCCCATGTAATGGGAAATGTAAACTCACTTGAATACGATGAAGATGATTTTGAATCAGGTAATGATACTAACTTAGAAATGGGTGATAAAAAGAGTAATATCGTCTTCTCATATATAATTGCCATCGTCATAATGATACTTATTATCTGTCTAGCACTATTTAAAATACTAAAATAAATCTAGTTTTTGAGCTAGATTTTTTCTTTGGCTTACTTTTTTTAGTGTTTTATAGTATAATCAAATATATGAATAGGGTGAAAAGATATGTATTTAAAAGAAATAAGTGCAACTGGTTTTAAATCTTTTGCTGAAAAAATCACGATTTCCCTTGATGGAAAAACGACCTGTATTGTTGGACCTAACGGTAGTGGTAAATCGAATATCGTCGATGCTGTCCGTTGGGTTTTAGGAGAACAATCAGTAAAATCCCTTCGTGGTGAAGGAGGAATGAGTGATGTTATTTTCTCGGGAAGCAATTCGCGTAAACCATTAAATGTTGCGAGTGTTGAACTTACTTTTGATAATTCGGACAATTATTTAAAAATTCCTTATAATGAAGTTTGCGTTAAAAGAAGAGTATATCGTACCGGAGAAAATGAATATTTTTTAAACGGTGAACGTTGTCGTCTTAAAGATATAACTGATCTATTTATGGATAGTGGTATTGGAAGAGATTCGTTCAACATTATTTCTCAAGGTGAGATAGCTAAAATTCTTTCTAATTCCGCTTATGATAGACGTCAAATTTTTGAAGAGGCAGCGGGTGTTTTAAAGTATAAGAAAAGAAAAGAAGAAGCTTTGCGAAAACTAGAACGCACAAAAAATAATTTGAGTCGTGTAAGAGATATTATCGAAGAGTTGGAAGTGCAAGTTAATCCGTTAAAAGAACAGAGTAAAAAAGCCCTAGAATACTTAGATAATAAAGATAAATTAAAAAATGTCGAAGTTGCGTTAATAACTTATGAAATCGAAAATATCAACCACAATCTAAAAAATTCGCAAGAAAGAGTTGAAGAAATAAATACTAATCTATTCGATTTAGGAGTGGAACTTAACAACAGTGATACCGATATTTTAAAAGATAAACATGAGCTTAATAACAGATTACAAGAATTAGATCAAATGAATATAGAATTGATAAATCTAACTAAAAGAGAAGAACAATTAAATGGTGAAAAACTATTATTAAAAGAGAGAAGTAAATATAAATCAACTGATAGTAAAGTTCATGAGAATATCCAATTACTTAAGGAAAGAGAATTGAAAGTTGATAACGGAATATTTTTAGCGAAGAAAGATTTATCGATTTTAAATAGTGATTTAGATACGGAAAAAGAAACGCTTAATAAGAAAGAAATCGATTTATCTAATTTAAAAAATCGCCTGTCTAATTTAAATATTGAGCTTTCTCATAAACGTCGTGATTTAATTGAGTTGGATCACCGTATCGAGGTTTTAAACAATTCAGTTGAGACGGGAAGTAGTCTTTATCAAAGCGTGCGAAAAGTATTAAACAATCCTCGTCTTACCGGAATTAATCAAGTAATTGGTAATTTAGTAAGTACGACTGATGAATTAAATACAGCTTTAGAAGTAGCTCTTTTAGCAACTAAACAATACATCGTAACTGATGATGAAGAAAGCGCTAAACGAGCAATTAACTATTTGAAAGAGAACAATTTGGGACGAGCTAGTTTTTTCCCTCTAACGACTATTAAAGGTAAGTACATCGCTAATGAAATTGTTAAAGAGTTAAAGAGAGATGAAGACTACATCGGATTATTTATCGATTTAGTAACTTATGATGAGAAATATAAAAATATCATTTCTAATCAATTAGGTAATGTCATCGTAGCTCGCAGTATCGATGGAGCTAATCGCCTATCACGTCTTACCAATCAGCGTTATAAAGTCGTAACTTTAGATGGTGGAGTAGTCAATGTCGGTGGTTCAATTACTGGTGGTAGTTTAAACAACGCCAAGAGCATTATTTCTGAACGTCGTCTTTTAGAAGAAAGTAAACGTCTTCGCGAAGATATCAAAGGTGTATGTAAAGGCGAAGAAGAAGAAATCGAACAGATGAATAAAGAGATAAGAGATAAAGAATTAAATCTCTTTGAAGAACGAGCAAAAGTGTCATCTTTAGAAGAAAAGATTAAAGTTAAAGGAGAACAATTAGAGAATTTAAACTTAGAAAAAGAAGAGATTACTAAAGAAGTAAAAAGTTTAGGGCTAGTCGTTTCTTCTTCATTATCACAAGAAGAAGAAAAAGTTCTTAACGATTATTACGAAGTTTCTCGTGAAAAAGATGAACTTGTGAAGACGATCAATCTCAAAACACGTGAAAAAGATGCTTTGAGTGCTTATATCGATGAAAAGGATGCTGGAAGTAAACTTCTTCGCAGTAAAGTTCAAACGCTTGAGAAAGAACTTAGAGATTTAGAGATAAATAACAGTAAGATGGATGTTAAACTAGATAGTTATCTAAACACTTTAAATGAAGACTATGAATTGACGTTCGAAAAAGCTAAAGAAGATTACGTTCTAGAAGTTGAAGTTGATGAAGCAAGAGAGATGGTCAATATGTATAAAAGTAATATTAGACGTCTCGGAATGGTCAATTTAGCAGCGATCGATGAATACCAAAGAGTAAGTGGTCGTTATGAATTCTTGACTAATCAGGAACACGATTTATTAGGAGCTAAAGATACGTTATTGGAAATTATCGATGAGATGGATAGGGTAATGGTCAGTGAATTTAAAGCGACTTTTGAAAAGATTGAAGTAGAGTTTAAAAAAGTATTTCAACAGTTGTTTAATGGCGGAAACGCTAGTATTAAGATGACTGATCCTAACAATGTTTTAGAGACTGGTATCGATATAGTTGCATCTCCACCTGGAAAGAAACTTACGAGTATTTCTCTTTTATCCGGTGGTGAAAAAACGTTAACAGCCATCAGTTTAATCTTTGCTATTCTAAATATCAGAACTATTCCATTCTGTCTTTTTGACGAGGTAGAAGCAGCCCTAGATGAAGCTAATGTCGACCAATTTGGGCACTACCTAAACAACTATAAAGATAAGACACAATTCTTAATCATTACCCATAAGAAAAAGACGATGGAATATGCCGATACCTTATATGGAATAACGATGCAAGAATCTGGAGTTTCTAAACTTGTCAGTGTCAAATTAGATAAAGTAGGAAGATAGTAGGTATACTATCTTTTTAATATTTGATTTCAAAATCTTTACTAAATTTTTATTAAATGTTATCATAATAACTAGGATAGGATGGTTGCTATGAACGATAGATTAAGGTATTATTTGCGTTATAAATTACATAAAATCGATGATGATTACACACCGGAAGAGTTGGCCACAATCGAAAAGATTCATCTCGATCCCATTAATGATGACAATACTTATCAAAGAGTAGATATCGACATTATTTCGTCTTTTCCCAACTTGAAGATGATCTATTTTTACAACATGAATATCGATGATGAAGTAATCAATAAAATAATGAGTGTACCTAAATTAGAAGGAATATCGCTAGAGAATTGTTCTATTAAAAATGTTAAAGTTTTAGTAAAAAAGAGATTGAAGAGATTGGATTTAATCAATACTTATATCGAGAATATCGACGATATTAAAGAACTAAAAACTCTAAATTACATCAAACTGATCAATTTGGATTTACCATCACTAAGTTTTTTAGAGAATCTTCCCAATATAACGACAATCGATTTAAACAATTCCAGAATAAAAGATCAATCAGTTTTAGTTAAGTTCTCTTTAATCGAAAGATTATCAATCTATAATACTAATATTATGGATTTGAATTTTATTGGAAGATATATTTATTTAAAAGAGTTAGATATTTCTAAAGAACAGTTTTTAAAAAATAGAGAACTTATTAACGATCTGTTAAATTTAAATATTAATGTATATGAAGACGGCATCCTTCATTACAATGCTTTATACAGGGTGCAGAATGAACAATAAGTATCGAATTGAAGCGGAATACTTAACTCTTAAAGATATAAATGATATTAATGGTTTTGTGGCGAGTAAACGAGATGCCGAACTTTTAGTTTTAGTAAAGAATACCTCTAATATTAGCGTTAGCAATTTAGAGAGATTAAGTCCATCTAAGAATATTTCGATAAGAATAGCGGGTGGTTACACCAAAGAAAAAAGTGATCGTAGTAGAAATGCTGAATATTACGAAACTAAAAACATTTATACTCGTGACGAATTAATTTTAATCATTAAAAAATTAGAGACAATTGAGTCTTTGATCAAAGATAATTATTCAGATATTGCTAAAGCCTATTACGTCTATAAATATTTGTGTAATTATTTAACTTTTTCTAAAGATGAAAAGACGAGTGAGAATCTTTTAGCGCTCCTTACGAGAAAAACTAATTCGATTGGTTATTCGATCATCTTTAAAGAGATGATGGATCGCTTGGGTATCGAATGTGATCTAGTAGAAAGTATTGCTCAAAACTATGCTTGGAATACCATTACTATCGGAGATAAGATTTATGCTTTAGACCTAGCTTGGGACAGTAAGTTGTATCACGACGATAACAATCACAGAATCGAATACTTCAGTAACCAACCAATCGATGACTTTTTAGCAATGCATAAACCTGCCAAATATGAACGCCTTCAAGATTACAGTAAGATGACACTGCTCACTGATGAATTCTTAACCAACTTGGATATCGTAATCGCCGAAGAACAAGCATCATCTAATGTCTATACTTTTACTAGAAATGATAAGACGTTATTTCTAGTCGGTATTATCGATGAAGTAATGGTCGGTAATAAAAAATTGTACAAATATTTATATTGTGATCTTTTAGAGAATGGCCGTAAGAACAATCCGATGATTTTATTTTCCGAAATAGACATTTCACACTTTGTAAAATTGCGCAATAAAACGGAAGCAGAACTTAAAAATCTAGTCAATATCAATGATAGTGATAATCGTTTCTTAAAAATGAAAAACGAATTATCGAGCAAGTTAAAAGTTATCAATTACAACATAGTCTACTTTACTGATTATTTTATGAATCGTGCTCGTCTACAAAAATTAAATGAAACTAAAAACAACTATTTAGGATATTTTCAGACGAATAATGATACGATTGAAACTTTGGAAGATAAAAATATGTACGTAATCAATAACATTAGAGCTAAAAAATATCGCCGTGAAGATAATTCAGTCTTTGTCGTTGAAAAGACGAAACAAGATAAAAACTTCTACTATAATTATTACGAAATAAGTAACAATCAAAACAACTTAAAGATATATAAAGACGAAATAATTACTGAAGAAGATATAACTAATCTCGACGATGATTTAGATGAATATGTAAGCAATGTCTACATTTCTAAAGCCCGTCTTAATCTGGCCCTTAGAAATTATGCTGGATATCTAGGTTGTTTAAATATTAAGAGTAATAAAAAGGACTAAGTCCTTTTTTTAGTGAAAAAGACTGGGTTTTATTGTATAATATTTTTGGAGGAATTAATATGTATGATTATATAAAAGGAATTGTAACTTGGATAGGGGCTGCCTATATTGTAATAGATAATAATGGAGTAGGATATAAAGTATATACTCCTAATCCTTATGCTTTTAATGAGGGTAATGAATATAAAGTATATCTTTATCATTTAGTAAGAGAAGATGAAGAAAGTCTATATGGATTTAAAACTTTAGATGAACGCGATTTATTTCTAAAACTGATAAGTGTTAAAGGTCTAGGATGTAAGATGGCTTTACCAATTCTAGCAACTGGAAGTATTGCTGGTATTGTCGATGCGATTGAAAGAGAAAATATTTTATACCTTAAAAAATTCCCTAAGATTGGTGAGAAAGTTGCTAAACAGATGATTTTGGATTTAAAGGGAAAACTAGATACTTCACTTGGTGGTGAGGCATCTTCTAACTCATATGAAGAATTAGTAGAGGTATTAAAAGGATTAGGGTATAAAGATAAAGAAATTAAAGGAGTACTTCCTAAAGTGGATGAGGCTTTATCGATTGAAGATCAAGTTAAAGAAGCTTTGAAATTGATGTTGAAATAGTATGCGTTTAGGAATTGATATTGACGATACCATTACTGATACTAATGAGGCTTTAATTAAAGAGGCTTTTATATATAACGATGAAATAGGAAAGAAACTAATCGATAGAGATGCTTACAGTTTTATGGAAATGTTCGATTGGACCTATGACGAGTATTTAACTTTTTTGAAACTAGCAGTTGATAAAGTTATGCCTAATTTAGACGTTAAACCTCATGTCAAAGAGGTTATCGACCATCTTAAAGAAAATAATGAAATATATTTTATAACAGCCAGAAAGATGGTTGATAAGCCATATGAAACTACTAAAAATTGGTTGGATAGACATGGCATTTATTATGATAAAATAATTGTTCAGGCAATTTCCAAAGGACAAGTCTGTAAAGAAAATGGAATTGATATCTTTTTGGATGACAACATTGCCAATTGTTTGAGTGTTGCCCAAGAGAATATTGAAACCTTAATTTTTGATACGATTTATAACCGCGATGATCACTACTTTAAAAGGATTAAAGACTGGCTGGAGTTTGAAAAATATGTAAATGATAAAAATAATTTTTAGGAGGATTTTATGAATGATGATAGACTAATAACTAGTGAAGAATTAGAAGCTGATACTTATGAAGAATCGATTAGACCTGATCTTTTGAGTGAGTATATCGGTCAAAGTGATGTTAAAGAAAATATTCGTGTCTTTATCGAAGCTGCTAAGATGCGTGATGAAAGTTTAGATCATGTTCTTCTATATGGTCCTCCAGGACTTGGAAAGACGACTCTTGCTTATATCATTGCTCATGAATTGGGCAGTAACATAAAAACTGCTAGTGGTCCGGCGATTGAAAAGTCAGGGGACTTAGCGGCGATTCTTTCTTCATTAGAACCAGGTGATGTTCTCTTTATCGATGAGATTCACCGCATGCCTTCATACGTCGAAGAAATTTTGTATCCGGCGATGGAAGATTTTACCTTAGACATTATCGTTGGTGGTGAGGGAAGTAGTAAAAACATCAGAATTAATTTACCACCGTTTACTTTAGTTGGTGCCACGACGAGAGCGGGGGATTTGACTAGTCCTCTACGTGATCGTTTTGGTATTATTGCTAAACTTCAGTACTATACCGATGAAGAGCTAACTGAAATAGTAAAACGTACAGCTAGAGTTCTAAATATGGATATAAATGATGATGCTGCCTTTGAACTAGCCAGTCGTAGTCGCGGAACTCCGCGTATTGCCAATCGCCTTTTTAAACGTGTAAGAGACTTTGCTCTAGTTGAAGGAGATGGAACTATTACTTTAGATATCACTAAAAAAGCATTAGAGCGTTTGAAGGTTGATAACGAAGGATTAGATGATACTGATCACCAACTTTTAAGAGGAATTATTGAGAAATTTAATGGTGGACCAGTTGGAGTTGAATCTATAGCGAGTGTCATCGGTGAAGAGGTAACTACTATTGAAGATGTATATGAACCATATCTTTTACAACAAGGATTTTTGAAACGTACTCCGCGCGGTAGAATAGTTACAGAAAAAGCTTATCGTCATTTGGGGCTTCTTTATCAGAATACTCTATTCGATGCCGATATATCTAAAGATGACTAAACAGGAGGTTTTTATGAACTTAGAAGATTTTGATTATGAATTGGATCAAGACTTGATTGCTCAGACGCCTTTAAAGGATCGTAGTGCATCACGTCTTTTAGTCTTGAATAAAAATACTGGGGAAGTAGAACATCACCATTTTACTGATATCATCGATTTTTTACAGAGTGGCGATACTTTAGTTTTGAACGATACCAAAGTAATACCAGCAAGACTTTACGGTATTAAGGAAGAGACCAATGCCCTAATCGAAATTCTCCTTTTGAAGAATGTCGAAAACAATGTTTGGGAGGCTCTTACTAAACCAGCGCGAAGAGTAAAAGTAGGAACGAAGATATCGATTGGGGACGGTATGCTAGAGTGTACTTGCATTGAAGAAAGAGAAGAGGGAATTAGAGTATTTGAACTCAGTTATGAAGGTATTTTATACGAAATTCTAGAACAACTCGGAACAATGCCTCTTCCACCATATATCCATGAAAAATTAAAGGATCAGGATAGATATCAAACAGTTTACGCTAAAAATTTGGGAAGTGCGGCTGCCCCAACAGCAGGGCTACACTTTACAGAAAATTTGATGACTCGTCTTAAAGAAAAGGGAATAAATATCTGTTATGTAACCCTACACGTGGGACTGGGAACTTTCCGACCAGTATCAGCTGAGAAAATCGAAGACCATCACATGCACAGCGAGTATTACGAAATTACCCAGGCGACTTGTGATATGATAAACGAAACCAAAAAAAGAAATAATCGCGTTGTAGCTGTTGGAACGACCACAGTAAGAGTTCTAGAATCCGTTATGAATAAGTGTGGTCAATTGCAAGAGGATAAAGGAACGACTGATATCTTTATCTATCCGGGATATCAATTTAAAATAGTCGATAACTTGATCACTAATTTTCACTTGCCAAAGTCAACTTTAATTATGTTGGTCAGTGCTTTAGCGGGTCGTGAAAACATTTTAAATGCCTATAGGATTGCTGTCAAAGAACGTTACCGTTTCTTCTCCTTTGGCGATAGTATGTTTATAATCGATAAATAGTAATATTTTAATTTGAGATACATATAATTGACTGGTGATACCTATGAAAAAAATTATAACAATCGGAGTAGTAATGTTTATAGTTGCTACTTTTTTTATTCTCGGAGAAAAAAGTCCAACTCAAAAATTAGTCTCTAATACTGCTAAAGTAGAATCAATTCCCGAAAAGAGAGCTGTTTATCTCTCGTACATCGAACTTAATAAACATCTAAATGGTAAAAATGAAGTCGATGGTAAAAAAGCAATTGATGAGATTATCAAAAATATCAAAGATAACAACCTAAACATGTTGATTTTACATACCCGAAGTCATCAAGATGCCATCTATCCATCTAAAATATTTCCGACGAGTAGATATGTCGTAGAAAAAGAAGGTAATGAATTGCCGTTTGACATCTTGCAATACTTTATCGATAAAGTTCATCAGAACGATATCGAAGTTCACGCTTGGATCAATCCTTATCGAATAAGAAGCGGTAGTGATACTAAAAACCTTGCTCCAAACAACATCTATAACCAGTGGAAAGATACTGATAATGTTCAACTGACGGAAGATGGCATCTTTTTAAATCCTGCAAAAGATGAAGTAATTGATTTTATCGTGAGTGGCATCAAAGAAATCATTGACAATTACGATGTCGATGGCATTCACTTCGACGATTATTTCTATCCCAATAAAGAGATAGATTTAAAAAATTATGAGGATTATAAAAATAGAGGTGGAACTTTATCAATCGATGATTATCGTTTAGAAAATGTAAAAAAACTTATCAAGAGAACATATCAAGAAACTAGTAAAAAAGATGTTTTATTCGGTATTGCTCCGGAAGGAAATATCGATAATAATTATTCTAGTAATTATTTAGATACCAAAACGATTTTAAAAGAAGGAGGGTATGTAGACTACATCATGCCTCAGATATATTTTGGTTATACCAACGAGATAAAATCATTTAATGAAACGATTGACGAGTGGAGTAAATTAATTAAAAACCCTAACATTAAATTAATTCCAGCTCTAGCTCTATATAAAAGTGGTTCTTTAGATAAATATGCTGGAACGGGTAGAGAAGAATGGATAAGAAACAATGACATCATTAAAAAGCAAATAATCACTGCCCGTGGTAAAACCAATTATGACGGTTTCTCACTATTTCGTTATGACAATCTAATAAATCCAAGTAACGACAATATGAAAATGGAAATAAGCAACCTGCAAAGTCTATTAAAATAAAATTATCTCTCTTTTATCAATCATTTATATGGTAAAATATAGATGAAAGAAGGTATAGAGATGAAGTTTTTAGATACCATCAAAGAAAATAGTATTTTAGTAATACCTAATAATCTAAAAGACCAAGTATTGCGTGACTTAAGTCGCAATAAAAAATTATTAAACATTAAACTCATAACGATTGATGAGTTATTGGATAAATTAACTTTTATTTATGACGAAAGAAGTATTTTATACTTAGTAAAGAAATATAAATATAAACCGAGTATTGCTAAGACGATAATCGATAATTTGAAGTATTTAACTAGAGATAGTTACTCTAATAAAAGACTTAATGATCTTTTAATGATAAAAAATGAATTAAAAGATAATAATTTGATAACTGAAGATTTATTATACAAGAATTTTTTAAGGGATAAAGAGATTTATTTCTATGGGTTTTCCCATGTCGATAAATTTATTGTCGCACTGACTAAGGATTACAATTGTACGATTGTTGAAGAAGAGATTAGTCCTAAAGATTTAAGTGTTCACGAGTTTAAAACGCTAGAGGAAGAGTTGGACTATGTCTATTGTAAAATAATATCTCTAATTAAAAGTGGGGTAGCTCCTTCTAATATTAAGATTGCTAATTTTCAAAGTGATTACATAAATACTAGTAAAAGATTGACTAATTATTACGGTCTAGAAATTCTTTTACCTAAAGAAGATGTATATTCATCTAGTATTGTTCAAGATTTTTTAAAGACTTTGAAAGAGACGAAATCCTTTAATGAAACATTGGAAAGCATCAGTAATAATTATGATTTGGGTGATGAAGTTACTAATAAAATATATAATCAACTATTGGATGTCGCTAATAAATTAAATTATCTCGAAGATTATTCCGAAGAGGCTTTGGCTGTTTTAGATTATCTTCTAAAAAATATTAAAATCAAAGAAGAAAAAACTAATATGATTGAAACGGTTGATCTATGTGACAATGTCTTTTCGCGTAATGATCACGTCTTCGTCATTTCATTTAACCAAAACATTTTACCAAAACTATACAAAGATGAAGACTTCTTCAGTGATACCGAAAAAGAGGAATTAGATATCGAAACGACTGATGAAAAGAACAGTTTATCAAAACGTGATACCGTTAATAGTTTATACAAGATAGATAATTTATATCTAAGTTATAAATTGCATCATTTAAATAATGATTATTATCCATCTAATTTAATCAGTGAATTAAATATTACTAAAGAAGAGGAAGAATTTAGAGTAAATTATTCTAAGCTTCACGATGAAATAAAGCTTACTGCTATGTTAGATGACTTTATTAAATTTGGAATTATGGATAAGGATCTTCCTAAATACTATTCCAATTACGATATCGATTATTTGAGTTATGATAACAGTTATACACCAATACCTGGTAGTAAAATAAAAGATAAACTAAAAGAACAACTACTTTTGTCATATTCATCACTAAACAATTTCAACAAATGTCACTTTCGTTATTACATATCTAATATCTTGAGAATCGATCAATACGAAGAGACTTTTAAGACGATGGTAGGAAATTTGTTCCATTACGTTTTGTCATGTTCCTTTACCGATGATTTTGACTTTGACAAAGAATGGACAAGTTTTCTAAAAGAAAAAGAGTTAAAGCCTAGTGAAGAATTCTTCTTAAAAAAATTAAAAGATGAGTTAAGAGATATTATCACTTTTATAAAGGAAATGGATCACGAGACAGCTCTTACTGAGAAACTTTTGGAACATAAAATTTATATCGATAAAACTAAAGACTTTCCAACTAGCTTCATGGGCATTATCGATAAAGTAATGTACCAGGATAAAGAAGATGAACAACTGATTGCTATTGTCGATTACAAAACAGGTAATATGGATATTAAACTTAACAATCTAATTTATGGTATCGATATGCAGTTACCAATCTATTGGTATTTACTCCTTAAATCTCATACTTTTAAAAATCCTAAATTTACTGGTATATATTTAGAAAATATTTTGAAAAATATTCCTAAACGCGATAGTAAAAAAACACTGGCGGAAGTAAAACGTGAAAATTTAAAATTAGTCGGTTATTCGTCAATAGATCAATTGCGAGTTGCAAAGTTTGATCCAACTTATGAGAGTAGTCTTTACATAAAAGGAATGAAAACTAAAAAAGATGGCGAATATGGTACTTATACTAAAGTATTGACTGACGAGGAGTTGGAGGAAATTGTTTCTCTAATCGATCAAAAAATCGAACAGGCTAGAGATGAGATTTTAGATGGTGATTTTAAAATTAATCCTCTTCGTCTCGACAACGAAGATACCGGATGTAAATTCTGTCACTTTCAGGATATCTGTTACCGCAAGGAACAAGATTTCAGAAAAGAGAGAAGTTATCGCGATTTGAGTTTTTTAGGAGGTGATGATAATGCCTAGATGGACTGAACAACAAGAAGA
>CANRCI010000024.1 GCA_947629075.1 uncultured Bacilli bacterium
AAAGAATGTACTAATAACTTCTATGTAGATAGTGATGAAGCGGAAGACATTAAACAAAACAATGTTACTAAACTAACTAGTAAAGGTGTAAATAAAGAGTTGTTTACTTCTGCTGAATTTAGTGAAGACATTTGGAGTTTAACTAATGTCTCTTATGACAATCTACCAGTTTTCAAATCAGAGAAGTTTGCTGACTTCAAAGATGTAGAAAAGGAATCTTTTGATGAAGAAAAAATAACTTTATACAATAACTTGAGAAAGTTAATGCCTTACTACAAAATTGATAAAATAATTGAAGTAGCTAAAAACGTTAATGATAAAGATTTGAACGAACAAGAAATTGTTCACATCTTACCATTTGATTCTAAAGGTAATCTTGTAACTTACTTAACTAGTGATAATGCTAAAAAGATAAGTAAGATTACAATAGTTTATAATAATAAAGATCATAAAGATTATAAAGTTACTTATGATAATACTTATGATATGGTAGCTAGTTACCGTATTTCTGGATTGAAAATCGATTATAATTACAGTCATTATATAATCGATGCTAACTCACAAGTAGTAAACGATTTGACTAACTATTTGAAGAGTTTGGATTATACTGAAAACTTAGATGTATTGACATCTGCTGAAGATAGTAGAATATATAGAGATTTCTATAATGAAACTACTAGTAAAGAATTAAAAGAATTCGTTCTTAAGTTCTTATCTAATAGTAACTATACCAATACAACTAATGATGATGAAATCAATAGTTATATCGAAAGAAATGTTAAGAAAGAAAACAGAATAGAGAAAATACTATACATGTACAACTACTTCAGACGTTTCTACGATCTAGACATTGATGGAATGAAGTTATATGACTTTATGTTATTCAATATGGAAGGATTCGATGCGACATTGACTCCATCAAGAATAGCTGAGTTATACTTCGCAGATGGTACTAACTTCAATACTGGTTCAACTGGAACTAAGTATGCTTCTGTACTTGGAAATTATACTAAATTAGATACGATTGCTAAATTCTTAGAATACATGGTAACTGAATTTGGTGATGGTGATCTTGATCAATGGACTAGAGATCAGTTCAAAGGATATTTAGTTGAAATTCCAGTAGAGGGACATGAAGATACCGTTCAATATACTTTGTGGGATCACTTCAGTAATGAAGATGCTAATTATAAACCACATCGTGCTTACGATATGATGTTACCAATATTAACTCTTCCTAAAAATGCTGCTTACATCATATCAACTCCAGTTCAATATGTAATTGGAGCTCAAAGAAGTTATATGGAAAATCCTGAAAATCCTCAAGAGCGATCTATATTTGTTAGAAGAGTTCAAAGTTACGCTAATCGAATGGCAACTTATTATAGTACCGCTTATAAGATATTGGATGATCCTAAACTATTTAATGATATCCATACTTTCCATTTAGATAAACGTTATGCTTATGATGAGAATGGAGCATTGGTATATCAACAAATTGGAACTGAAGAACCATTCCATAAGAACTTCAATGAAGTAACTGGTCGTTGGCAAACTAGTGATGGTAATGCTGCTGTTGCTTGGGGAGATCGAATTGATTGGAGTGCTGAAGGATTAATGGATGGTTACATCGATCCAGATTTAGCTAAAGAATTAAATAAAGAATTACAAGAGTATACTTATCATACCTTTACTCATGAAACAGCTCATAATATCGATGCTAGATTGTTCTTGAAGAATCATGGCAGAAGATTTGATGCTGGTGGTGAAGACTATGCCGATAGTAACTTGATGCAGTCTTTTGGACCAAATGATATCGTTATGAACTTATCTGTACATTACGATAAAGGAACTAAAGTAGGTTCAAATTTAGATCCATCAAGAATCGATTCACCGGAAGAAATACAAGATTACTATGATAAGGTATTCCAAACTGTATACGTTATGGATTACATCGAAGCTCAAGCATTCTTACAATTGAGTTCTGAAGATAAAGCTGAGATAGGTATCCAAGTTTCTTATCCAAATGAATCTAAATATGTCGATGATGAATATGCTAGATATCGTGCATATCATACGACAGCATTTGAACAAAAAGATGCCTCTCATTGGGATTCATTGAATTTAAAAACAATCGACGATTTAGTTGATAAGAAGATAATGATTTATCCAGGAGCTTTCAAATACTCATCTCGTGGTGATAACTCTTATGGTGGAGAAGGTCTTAATACAGTTCACTGGTATCAACCAAATAACCCATATGGTCGACCTGATTCATATGCGTTAAAGTGGATTGCTTACGAAATGATGGGATTGAAGGGATATCAAGATGGTTATATAGAATATAACAGTAATATCCACTCTAAGAAGGCCCAGATTTATAACAATTTAAATAATCCTGCTGAGGGTGTTAAGACAGTTGATTATAAGACTGATGTAATGGCCCTTACAAGAATTACTGATGGACAGTTCAATAACTTTGACGATTATAAAAAGGCAAGATTTAACGAGGTTAAAGAGAAATTACCATACCTTAACAAATCTATCGACGTAAATAAATACGTTCAAGAATTCTATGATGCTTTAGTAAAAGATAGTGCTCATTCTAAGAAGAGATTAGCAGAATTACTTAAAGCATATAACACTGATGAACAAGGATGTCTAAATAGTTATTGGTGTCGTCATGGAATTGCTAATGACGTTAGAGGTTATCCGAACAGTACAAAAGTAAGACAAGAAATTTATTATGAACTTAAAAATTTAACTGATGATTTCCAAGGAGAGATCTATGAAAAAGATGTTCAACAGACAATTGGAGATTTCAAGGTAAATAAAGATTCTTCTTCTGCTAGTGAGAATATCGCTTTAGATGAAAGTTTAAGTATCTATAGTACTAAAGAATTAGAAGATTTAGAGTTTAAAGATAAGATTGAGGAAACAGAGATAGCTGATGATGCTGTTGAAAGTGACTCAGAAGTTACTGCAGATGAAAATAATTACTCTGATTCTGAAAAAGATTCTAAAGAAGATGAATACATTGGTTCAGATAACAGTCCTAAAGAAGAACCTAAACATGATGAATATATTGGGTCTGATGGTAATCCTGAAGAGGATCCAAAAGATGACGAATTTATTGGTTCAGACAACAGACCTAAAGAGGAAACTAAACACGATGAATATATAGCTTCTGATGGATAACTTGTCAAAAACTAAAATATGACTATTGAAAACTATGATTTTCAATAGTCTTTTTTTATTAGAATAATTTGGTAAAGACAATTTCTTGTTTTATTAATTGAGAAGTGTTAAAATATGTTGTGAAAAAATGATGGATATAACTTTTAAATTAAGGCGGAGATTATTATGTTTGAGTTGGTATCAAAATTTAAGCCTAGTGGTGATCAACCAGAGGCGATTAATGAGTTAGTTAAAGGTATTAAAGAAGGAAAAAAAGAACAGGTTTTATTGGGAGCAACAGGAACTGGTAAAACGTTTACGATTGCAAATGTTATTAAAGAGGTCAATAAGCCAACTTTAATTCTTGCTCATAATAAGACTTTAGCTGGTCAGTTATATAGTGAATTTAAGGAATTATTCCCTAATAATAGAGTGGAATATTTCGTTTCATATTACGATTATTATCAACCGGAAGCTTACGTTCCATCGACTGATACCTATATTGAAAAAGATTCTTCGATTAACGATGAGATAGATGAACTTCGCCATTCTGCTACTAGTGCTTTAATATCACGAGATGATGTCATTGTGGTTGCTTCCGTATCTTGTATCTATGGTATTGGTGAAGTAGAAGAGTATAAAAGTAAAATGTTAACTTTAAATGTCGGCGATGAAGTTGATCGCAATGTCGTTTTAAAAAAGTTAGTCGATATGTTATTCGAGCGCAACGATATCGATTTTAAACGTGGTACTTTTAGAGTTAGGGGCGATGTGTTAGAAATAATTCCTTCGAGTGAACGCACTAATGGTTATCGTATCGAATTTTTTGGTGATGAAATCGATCGCATCAGTGAAATTGATACCATAACGGGAGCAGTTATCAGTAATAAAAAGACTGTTTCTATATTCCCCGCTAGTCATTTCGTCGTTAGTGATGAAAAGTTAGAGATGGCTTTAAAGAGGATTGAAGATGAATTGGAAGTCCGTCTAGAAGAGTTAAAAAAAGAAAATAAGTTGTTGGAGTATCAAAGACTTGAACAGAGGACAAAATATGATTTGGAAATGCTTCGTGAGACTGGATTCTGTACGGGAGTAGAAAACTATTCACGTCACATGGCTGGACGAGCTGAAGGAGAAACTCCGACCACACTTATGGATTTCTTTCCCCGCGATTTTTTGTTAGTTGTCGATGAGTCACACGTTACCCTACCGCAAGTTCGTGGAATGTATAATGGTGACAGAGCTCGCAAACAGACTTTGGTCGATTATGGTTTTAGGCTTCCAAGTGCCTTGGATAATAGGCCACTTAAATTCGATGAATTTGAAAGCAAGATAAATCAAGCTATATATGTTTCGGCGACTCCGGGTGATTACGAATTGGAAAAGACCGGTAATAAATATGTCGAACAGATTATCCGTCCAACAGGACTTCTAGATCCGATTATCGAAGTTCGTAAGACTGAAGGGCAAATAGATGATTTAATCGGTGAGATAAGAGATAGAATGCAGGTCGGTGAAAAAGTTTTAATCACCACTTTAACCATTAGAATGGCCGAGGAATTGACCAATTATCTAAAAGAGTTAGATATAAAAGTTGCTTATCTCCATGCTGAAGTAAAAACTTTAGAGCGTATGCGTATCATTCGCGATTTGCGTCTTGGTAAGTATGACTGTATCGTAGGAATTAACTTACTTCGTGAGGGAATTGATATTCCAGAGGTTAGTTTGATTGCTATTTTGGATGCTGACAAAGAAGGATTCTTGCGCAGTAGTCGCAGTTTGATTCAAACGATTGGCCGTTGTGCTAGAAATGCTCATGGAAAGTGTATCATGTACGGTGATAAAATTACTGATTCGATGGATTATGCGATTCGTGAGACTAAACGTCGTCGTGAAATTCAAGAAGAATATAATCGTGTTCATGGTATCGTTCCTAAGACGATTGATAAGAAAGTTAACGATTTGATTTCTAATGTCGATGAAGAGGCTAATGATAAACCAAATCAAAAGATGTCTAAAAGAGATGTTCAAAAAACGATTGATACGATTGAAAGAGAAATGCGTGAAGCTGCCAAAAATCTCGATTTCGAACGTGCAATGGAACTTCGTGATATCTTGTTTGAGATGAAGAGTGAAAACGATGAATAAATTTAAACGCATCTATGTCGAAATAACCAATAGATGTAATCTTAACTGTTCGTTTTGTTCCAAAGAAGACAGAGTAACTCGCGAGATGAGTTTAGAGGAATTCAGTCACGTTATAAAAAGTATTAGGCCTTTTACGGATTATATATACTTACATGTCAAAGGTGAACCGTTGTTGCATTCTAACTTTTCAGGTATTTTAAACATCGCTAAAGAAAACCAAATGAAAGTAAACATTACGACCAATGGTGTTCTTTTAGATAAATATACTGATGTCTTACTAAATAGTGGTTGTGTTCGTCAGATAAATGTATCTCTTCATTCGGAAAACGATATACCTAATTATTTTGATAAGGTCTTTGCTGCTTGTAAGAAATTATCTAAGAACATCTATATCAGTTATCGTCTTTGGGCCTTGACTGATAAAAAACTAGATCAAAAATCCACAGCAATAGTGGAAAAAATAATTTCTAGTTATAAACTTTCCCCAGAAGTTGTTGAAAAACTTTATAATGATGACAATATTAAAATAGATATCAACACTTTTGTGAATAAAGATAATTTGTTTATTTGGCCTAGTCTAAATAGTGAGATAGATACCGATGGTTATTGTCTTGGTACTATAAGTCATCTAGGTATTTTAGTAGATGGTAGCGTTATACCGTGTTGCCTTTCTTCTAGTGGTGATGTAAAATTTGGTAATGTATTTACTGAAGATTTTTCGACCATTATAAATAGTCCTTTCTTTAAAACAGTCCAAACGGGATTTAAAAATAATAAAGCAGTATGTGAACTGTGTAGAAAATGTACTTATAAAAACAAATTTAAAATTTAAAGATAGATTGTGGAGTTGATAATATGAAAAATGAAATAGTTATAAAGGGAGCTCGTGAAAACAATTTAAAAAATATTAATATAACTTTACCTAAAGATAAGATGATCGTAATGACTGGTGTAAGTGGTAGCGGTAAGAGTAGTTTAGCTTTTGATACAATTTATGCCGAAGGTCAGAGAAGATATGTTGAATCTCTTAGTGCTTATGCTAGACAGTTTTTAGGTGGTAGTGAGAAACCGGATGTCGATTCAATTGAGGGATTATCACCAGCGATTAGTATCGATCAGAAGACGACGAGTAAAAATCCCCGTAGTACAGTGGGTACAGTTACGGAAATCTATGATTATTTACGTCTTTTGTATGCCAGAATAGGTATACCTTATTGTCCTAACCATAACATTCCGATTACTAGTCAGAGTGTCGATGAGATGACTGATAAAGTTATGGAGTATGAAGAGGGAACCAAATTAGTAATTATGGCTCCAGTTGTCCATGGCGAAAAAGGTGAACACAAAGATTTATTAAACAAACTTCGTAGTGACGGTTACATTAGAGTGCGTATCAATGGTGAAATGCGTGATTTAACTGAAGATATTAAATTGGATAAAAACATTAAGGATAATATCGAAGTAGTAGTTGACCGTCTTAAGGTTAAACCAGATGTCAGAAGTCGTTTGTTTGAATCGATTGAAACAGCAACTAAATTAGCTAATGGTAAAGTAGTTGTCGAGATAGTCGGTGATAAAGAGTTAGTCTTTTCCGAAGCTTTTGCTTGTCCGCATTGTGAATTTTCACTACCGGAGTTAGAGCCACGTATGTTTAGTTTTAATGCTCCTTATGGTGCTTGTCCCGATTGTAAAGGTTTAGGAATAAAACTTGCGATTGATCCTGATCTAGTTATTCCGAATAAAAGTTTATCGATTAACGAAGGATGTATTAAAACTTTAAGTGATGACCAAGAAGGAATTTATTATAAGCGATTAGAAGCTGTATGTAAGCATTATAAAATAGATATGGATATGCCTTTTAAGAGTATACCTAAGAAAAAACGCGATATCATTTTATACGGATCACCTGATGTAATCCAGTTTAAGTACTCAACGAAGAGTGGTAATCAGTACAATTCTCGCGATTTTTATGAGGGAATTATCAATAATTTACAACGTCGTTATATGGAGACATCTAGTACTTGGATCCGTGAATGGTTAGAGAATTACATGGTTGAGTTAGAGTGTGAAACATGTCACGGAGCTAGGCTTAATAATTCCGTATTACAAGTTAAAGTAGGTAAGAAAAACATTTATCAACTTACCAGTATGAGTATTAAAGATATCATCGAGTTTTTTGATAATTTAAAACTTAATAAGACTCAGGAAGATATAGCTAAACTTTTAATCGTCGAGATTAAAAATCGTCTTAACTTTCTTAAAAATGTCGGTCTTGAATACTTAACTCTAAGTCGTATGGCTGGTACTCTATCAGGTGGTGAAAGTCAAAGAATTCGTCTTGCTACCCAGATCGGTTCACGACTTACTGGCGTTTTATATGTCTTAGATGAACCTAGTATCGGTCTACACCAAAGAGATAATGAAAAGCTTATCAATACTCTTTTGGAAATGCGTGATTTGGGTAATACCTTAATCGTAGTTGAACACGATACCGATACGATGTTAGCAGCTGATTATTTAGTCGATATCGGGCCCCTAGCTGGGGATAAAGGTGGCGAAGTTGTCGCTTGTGGTACTCCTGAAGAGGTTATGAAAAATGATAAGAGTATTACTGGTCGTTATTTAAGTGGTAAAGAAAAAATAGAAGTTCCTAAAAAACGTCGTAAGGGAAATGGTAAATTTGTCGAGGTTGTCGGAGCTTGTGAAAACAATCTTAAAAATATCGATGTTAAATTTCCACTAGGTACTTTTACTTGCGTAACTGGAGTTAGTGGAAGTGGTAAGAGTAGTTTAGTTATGCAGATTCTATCAAAAGCTATATCACACAATTTATACAATACTAAAGATAAGCCCGGTAAGCATAAAGCGATAAAAGGTATTAACAATATCGATAAAGTTGTCGAGATTACTCAAAATCCAATCGGACGTACACCACGTAGTAATCCTGCTACTTATACTGGTGTATTTGATGATATTCGCGAATTGTTTACTACAACTAAAGAAGCTAAAATGTACGGTTTTGAAAAGAATCGTTTCTCTTTCAACGTCAAAGGTGGAAGATGTGAAGCTTGTCGTGGCGATGGTGTTAAAAAGATTGAAATGCACTTTTTACCAGATGTTTATGTACCTTGTGAAGTTTGTGGTGGAACGAGATATAATAGTGAAACTTTGAACATAAAATATAAGGGTAAGAATATTGCTGAAGTTTTAGATATGCGTGTTAGTGAAGCGTTAGAGTTTTTTGATAGTCATCCAAAGATTAAACATAAACTTCAAGTTTTAGAAGATGTCGGTTTGGGATACGTCAAATTAGGACAGAGTGCAACGACCTTGTCTGGTGGTGAAGCAGCTCGTGTTAAACTAGCTAAAGAGCTTCAGAGAAAGGCAACTGGTAAAACATTATTTATCCTAGATGAACCGACAACTGGTCTGCATACTCACGACATAAAAAGACTCCTTGCAATTATTCAAAAAATAGTAGATAATAAAGATACAGTAATAGTAATTGAACATAATTTGGATATGATAAAAGTAGCTGATTACATTATTGATTTAGGTCCTGAAGGTGGAGATTTCGGCGGTGAAGTAGTATTTACTGGTACACCGGAAGAAATATGTAAATGTAAGGATTCGTATACTGGAATGTTCTTAAAAAAAGTTTTATAAGGTGATAACATGAGAAATAAGAAGAAGATAAAAAAGGAAAATGTATTTTCATTTGTCGAATGGTTAATATATATACTTGCTTATACTGTAGTTTTTGCTCTTACTTCTAAGTTGTTTAAATCATTTGTAATAGATGAGACCCATTTGTTTATCTATTCTTTTTTCTCAGTGGTAATCATTTATATTTTAAATAAGACAGTTAAACCATTGATGGTTTATTTTACCTTACCGATTACTGGTTTAACTTTAGGACTTTTCTATTTTGTCAACAACATGGTCATTTTAAAAGTAGTCGATTTACTTTTAGGTAATCATGTCGATTTTACAGATACAGTGGTTTTATTCTTTATTTCTGTTCTGTTGTCATTCTTAAATGTACTTATTGAAAATGTGATAGTAAAACCTTTTATAAAGAGGGTGAAACGATTTGAATAGAGGAGTAGCACTTGATTTAGGATTTTTTCAAATATATTGGTATTCGATTATGCTTTGTATTGCGATGTTGGTCGGAGTTACCGTTATCTTTGGAGAAGTCAGAAGAACAGGTCGCAATGAAGACTTTTTTACAAATTTGATATTTAACACTTTGATAGTGGGTATAATTGGGGCAAGACTTTATTTCTGCTTGTTCCATTTTGATTATTATAGTAAAAATTTACTTGAAATTTTGGAAGTTTGGAATGGTGGATTAGCTATTCATGGTGGTCTTCTTTTCGGGGGACTCTATGCTTTTTTGTATTGTAGGATGCACAAAGAAGAGCTTTTAGGAACACTCGATGTCTGTGTCAATGGATTAATTATTGCTCAGGCGATTGGGCGTTGGGGAAACTTTTTCAATCATGAAGCTTATGGTATGGCGGTCAGTCGTTCGACGTTAAAAGGAATGTTTCTTCCGGACTTCATAGTTGATGGAATGTATATCAATGGACTATACCGCATGCCAACCTTTCTTTTAGAGAGCATTTGGAATCTGATCGGTTATGGTATAATTTCCGTTCTCCGTCGCGGTAAGTATTTAAAGACTGGTTATCTTTTATCGTTTTATATGGTGTGGTATTCAGCTGGAAGATTGGTTATCGAGGGAATGCGTACTGATAGTTTGATGTTAGGACCTATAAGGATGGCCCAACTAGTATCGGTTGTTCTAATCATATTTGGTATAATGCTATTCATGAAGCGAAGAATTGGTTCTCGTCTTGACAATTTGTACAATTCAAATGTTCCCGATATCAAGGTTACGAAAAAAGATGCCAGTAGTGCACCGGTCGTTCCTCCTAAAAGACAGAGTGATCCTCGTTTTGCGAATGGTAATGCCAGTGCTAGCAGTTTCATGTCAGCACCAGTTAAAGCTACTAAAAGACCTACTAATAGTTTGAGTGATCAACTAAACAGTGTTCCAATTGTCGATTCTAATAACCAAGGTGGAGTAAATAACAATCCTCGTCCAACGACGCAGTTTAATCCTCTTCCTACGATTAACTCTGGTACCGCTTCTCCTAGTAATCCCCCAGTTGTAAATCCAGCCATGGTGGGATTAGGTAATAATAATCAGATGAATTCTAATAATGTTAATCAGGTACCTATGAATTATGGGGTTAATCAAAACATGAATCAGAACAATAATCAAAATGTTAATCCTAATCCCAATCAGATGAACAATCAGAATCCTAATAATTATCAGTAATACTAATAAATAATTGACATATAAATGCTTTTGTGTTATTTTATAGGTGACACGAAGGTGTTTTTATTTTGGTAAAATTTATAAAGGTAGGTTATGTTTATGAAAGAACAGACTAAAAAGCAAAATAATAAGAAAGAAAAAGTGGAAAAAGTAAAAAAGGTCAATCGTAGAAAGAAAAAAGAAAAAAAGAAAAATAATCCTAAATTCTTTAAGGGAGTTAGAACTGAGATGGCTAATGTTACATGGCCTTCTAAAAAGAATATGATTAAGTATTCACTTGCAACTATCGAGTTTATCATTTTCTTTGCAATATACTTCTTTTTAATCACTACAATATTTGCGTATATCAGAACAGTTTTAGTGTAGGAGGAAATTATGGAGAAACAATGGTATGTAGTTAATACTTATTCTGGACATGAGAATAAAGTAAAAGAAAAATTAGAAATGCGTGCTGAATCTATGGATATGAAAGATTATATCTTTAGAGTAATCGTTCCTGAACAAAAGGAAATAGAAGTAGATAAGAATGGCGTTAAGAAAGAAAAAGTAAAAAAATTATTTCCTGGTTACATTTTAGTTGAAATGGTAATGAGTGATGAAGCTTGGTTCGTCGTTCGTAATACTCCTGGGGTTACTGGATTTATCGGATCTAGTGGTAAAGGAGCTAAACCGACACCGCTTCAACCATACGAAGTAGATAACGTCCTACGCAATATGGGAATTAGTAGATTTGATAACGATACTAAGTTAGAAGTAGGAGCTAAAGTAAAAATTGTTTCTGGTCCATTTGCTGGAATGTTTGGTGTTGTCGATAGTGTCGATATGCCAAACCAAAAACTAGTTTTAAATGTCGATTTGTTTGGACAAGAAACTTCAGTTGAAGCTGATCTTTCGCAGATTGAACTTACTAATGAGTAGTATTTTATAAAAATAGATAATAAAATATATAGTGTTAACTAGTAATTTTTAGGTTTTTACTTGATTTTTAAGCTTAAAAATGTTAATATTGAAACGCTATGTATTTATTATATAGATTAAGTGGGAAGCGCGGATCTTGGCTATTAGGACCACTCGCGAAAACTTTTAAAATTATAGGAGGTGTTTTTCGTGGCTAAAGAAGTTGTTAATAAAATTAAATTACAAATTCCAGCAGGAAAAGCTACACCTGCTCCACCAGTAGGTACAGTTTTAGGGCCAGCCGGAATTAATCTACAAGATTTTTGTACAAAATATAATGATGCAACTAAAGATAAGATGGGAGATATTTTACCAGTTGAAATTTCTATTTATGAAGACAGAAGTTTTGACTTTGTAATTAAAACTCCACCAACAGCATTTTTATTAAAGAAGTATGCTAAAATCAATAAAGGTTCTGCTACTGGTAAGAATGGTGTTGTTGCAACTTTAACAAAAGATCAAATCAGAGAGATTGCTGAAATCAAATTACCAGATTTAAATGCATACTCTGTCGAAGAAGCTATGAAGATTGTTGAAGGTACCGCTTTAAATATGGGTATCGATGTTAAAGAATAGTCATAGTTGGACAATTGAAAATAAAATAATTATTTCATATAGGTTAATACCTATGTGGGAGGATACCAATCCGCAGATAATACCACATAAGGAGGAATTAGAATGAAAAAGAGATCTAAGAAATATCTAGAAGCTCTAAACAAGCTAGAAAAAGGTAAAGCATATACTAAAGAAGAAGCTGTTAAACTAGTTAAAGAAACTTCAGTTAGTAAATTTACTGGTTCAGTTGAAATAGCTGTTAAGTTAAATCTAGATACTAAAAAAGCTGATCAACAATTAAGAGGTGCAATCGTACTTCCTAGTGGAACTGGAAAAGATAAAAAAGTTCTAGTTATTGCTAAGGGAGACAATGCTAATAAGGCTCGTGAAGCTGGAGCTGACTATGTTGGTGATACTGACATGTTAGAGAAAATCGAAAAAGAAAATTGGTTCGGTTTCGATGTAATTATTGCAACTCCAGATATGATGCCACTTCTTGGTAAGTTAGGTAAGGTATTAGGACCTAAAGGATTAATGCCAAACCCTAAGACAGGAACAGTTACACCTGATGTTGAAAAAGCTGTTCGTGAGGTAAAAGCTGGACGTGTTGAATATCGTACTGATTCATTCGGTAATATTCATGCAGTTATTGGTAATACTTCATTTACTGAAGAACAATTACTTAATAACTTAGATGCGTTTATGTCTAATATCATAAGAATTAAACCAGCAACTGTAAAAGGTGATTACATCACTAATATTACAATTGCAGCTACTATGGGTCCTGGAATTAAAATTCAAGTAAATTCTTTTGACAAATAGTAAATAATAATATATAATACAAATTGATTTGAGTGCCATAGACAGTAGGTATAAAAGTAAATCCTACCGAGGACTTAACTTTATAATAAGTATTGGGTCTTTGTGTCTTGGACATAGAGACCTTTTTATGGCCTTAAAATAGAGGAGGTGTTACAGTGGCAAATGCAAAAATTCTAGCAGCAAAACAAGAAGTAATTGACGAGATTAAAAAACATGTTGAAGAAAGTTCAAGTATCGTGTTATTTGATTATCGTGGAATTACTGATGAAGAAGCAAAAAAACTTAGAAGACAACTTAGAGATAGCGATGCAGATTACAAAGTTTATAAGAACACATTGATGGCTAGAGCTTTTTCTGATTTAAATATCGATTTAGGTGATGCTTTAAATGGACCAAGCGCTTTGGCGTTTAGTACTGATCAGATTGCCCCAATCAAAGTATTATCAGAATTTGCTAAAACAAACGAAGCATTAGTATTGAAAGTAGGAGTAGTAGATGGTGAGGTTTCTGATAAAGAGAAACTTGCTAAACTTGCAACGATACCATCAAGAGATGGACTTCTTACAATGCTTGCTGGTGGTATGATGGGAATAGCAAGAGATTTGTCAATTTGCTTAGACCTATATGCCCAACAAAAAGAAGAAAATTAATAAATATAATTTAATAGGAGGAATTTAAAAATGGCTAAAATTACAAAAGACGATTTTATCGCAAGTTTAAAAGAAATGACACTTTTAGAAATTAAAGAATTAGTAGATGCAATGAAAGAGGAATTTGGAGTAGATCCAAGTGCTGTAGCAGTTGCTGCACCTGCTCAAGGTGGAGATGCTAGTGGAAGCGATACACCAAGTGTTGTATCAGTTAACCTAGTTAATGCTGGACCTGCTAAGATTAATGTAATCAAAATCATTAAAGAGATTACTGGTCTAGGATTAAAAGAATCTAAGGATATAGCTGACAATGGTGGAGCTGTTAAAGAAGGAATTGCACCTGCAGAAGCTGATGAAATCAAAGCTAAGCTTGAAGAAGCTGGAGCAGAAGTTGAAGTTAAATAATTGTACTGTAATACTTTAGAACTACTTAGGTAGTTCTTTTTTTAAAAATTTTATTTAAAAAGTATTTGAAATCGTTAGAAATTGGGTGTATTATATAGATACGAGAAAGGAGTTAACTATTAAATTTAAAAAGTAGTTAACTTTTTTTACTTTGAAAAAGGAAATGGTTTAATGAGTCATTATTTTACTAATACCGATTTAAAAAGTGAAATTAAAAAATATGATGTAGTAGTTAGGGATAAGAGATTTTCTTTTTATACGGATAATGGGGTCTTTTCTAAAAATAAATTGGATTACGGAACTAAGTTTCTTCTCGAGACTATTCCAATTACTGAGATAAGTGGCGATGTTTTGGATGTTGGATGTGGATATGGAGTTATTCCAATCGTCTTATCGAAGTTTACTGATTGCTCTTTTGATGGAGTCGATGTCAATGAACGAGCAATTGGTCTAGCTTTAAGAAATCGCGATTTAAACAACTGTGAAAACATCAATTATTTTATTAGCAATTGTTATGATAATGTCGATAAAAAGTATGATGTGATAATTACTAATCCTCCTATTAGAGCTGGTAAAAAAATAGTTTATGACATAGTTATGAATGCTAGAGATCATATGCGTACTAATGGAGTTTTATACATAGTTGTTCGTAAGGAACAAGGAGCTAAATCGATGCTTCGCGATTTGGAAAAATATTATGAAGTTGACGTAATTGGTCGAAGTAAAGGTTTTTTTGTAATAAAGTGTGTTTTTCGTTGACTTCTTGTAAGAATTATGGTAATAATATAAATTGGCAACGTATTATTTTTGATAAAATATGTTCTTTAAAAATTAATGTATAGGGGTGAAATTTAGTGGAATATAAGACAATTAATTGTGGAAACCACCGACAAAGATTAAGTTTTTCTCGCATAAAAAACACCTATGAACTAAAGGATTTATTAGAGATCCAAAAAAAATCATACCAATGGTTTATCGACACTGGTATAAAAGAAGTATTTGAAGATTTATTCCCCGTAGAAAATTTCTCTGGTACTTTATCTTTAGAATTTGGAGATTATCATTTTGATGAACCTCGTTATTCTATTAAACAGAGTAAAGATAGAGAATCTACTTTTGCTGCGCCTTTAAAAGTTGAAGTAAGACTTTTTAATCATGAGACTGGTGAAGTAAAAGAACAAGAGATATTCTTAGGTGATATGCCTATCA
>CANRCI010000025.1 GCA_947629075.1 uncultured Bacilli bacterium
CATTGTAAAACAAAAAAAGGAACAGTTTCCTATTCCTTAAATTTCAACTAATTATTAGTTTCTTCTTAAATATAGTCCAGTTCCTAAAGCTGTTACTAATGCCACAACTCCAAGTGATACATAAATTAATAAGCTGTCACTTGTTGATGGATTCTCTTCGTCAGCTGCTTGCGAACTAGTCTCTTTAGCTTTTTCAACATAATAAACGTAGATCTTTGTATTATCATTTAACTCTTTTGAAAAGTCAAAGGCTGTTTTAGCATCTGAACCATAGATACCTTTAAGAGCATATTTTGAACTTACACCAAGTTTTGCTAATAAATCTTTTTGAGTTAATTTTGCTCCCTTGTCATGATAATAATACTCTGTGTATTCTTCTCCAGCTTCTCCGTTAGTCTTTACAACGTGAACTTCTAGTTTTACTTGTTTAGATTCAGCTAGATAATTAGTTTCATTCCATTCTTCTGTTGTATCTTCTTTTTTAATCAAAGTTGTACTTTCTGGTTTAACAACTAATGTAATAGTTACTTTATTTTCATTAGAACTACCCCAAGTTAAATCCCAACTCTTTGAAAAATTTTCTTTTTTCTGAGCAGCTTCTTTTAATTCTTGAACATTAAATCCAAAATATTCATCAAATTTATTGGTTTGAGGAGTTTCTTGTTGACCACCAATTTTTACGTTAGTAGCATTTTCTGGCATTGTAAATCTCAAACCAGCCCAAGCATAATTGTCGGGCCTATTTTCTCCTTGTTCTCCTTCGCTAAGAAGTTTAAACTTAGCATTTTCTACTGTTATAGTGATAGCGTCAGTTCCACTTCCTGTTACTGTAACTTTTCCTTCCTTTAAAGTATTTTCGTTAGTAATGTTTTCTACTGTTGGATATTCAGTAGCAGCATATACATTTGGCATTACTAATAGACATGCTAGAAGCATGAATGCAAACATCATTGTTTTTTTCATTTTATTTTCTCCTTTCATCATATTCATATAAATTATACCCCCCCCCCAGGTCATGTTTGTCAACATATATTTTTTGACACTTTTTTGGCATTTTTATTATTTAATTTATTTACAGTTTTTGTCAATTAAATAAAAGTTTATCCTTCCTCTTTCTCTAAAAAGTTATTAACCATTATATTAAGTACATTAAATAATCCTACCGAGAATATAGTATGTACTACAATGACAATTATTGCTTCAGCATTTAAAGGAACTAAACTGAAAAACTGATATTGATACAATATAAAATATGAAAATCCTAAGATCATCGTTACAAGTAGAGATAATCTTAACTTATTAAATGGCAAGCATAACTTTGTTAAGAAAATGAATCCTGATACTGCTGTTAAAATCACTATAACTGTGGTAATCATATCATCAGAAATATTTAAATTTCGCTTTAATACAGTTATCAATAATACATTGATGAAGACTGTTAAGGCAGTAGGAAGTCCCCTTGTAAGAATTCTGATAAAGAAATTACCTTCAACAATATTATCATTCTTTTCTAACGCCAAAACAAATGAAGGAACTCCCACAGTAAAGAAAGTAATCAAAGTCATCTGAATTGGAATGAAGACAAATTCTCTTACTAGAATAACTGAGAGAATAATTAAAAGAATGGTATACATCGTCTTCATAAGTAAGATGGAAGCACTGCGTTCGATGTTGTTAATGGTCTTTCTTCCTTCAGCTACTATATGAGGAAGTGACTTAAAGTTAGAGTCTAGTAGTACTAATTGACTGACATTTTTAGCAGCATCACTTCCACTAGCCATGGCAACACTACAATCAGCTTCTTTCAAAGCTAACACATCATTAACGCCATCTCCCGTCATCGCCACTGTTCTACCTAATTCTTTGAGCATTAAAACGATTTTCTTTTTCTCAATCGGCGTTACGCGGGCAAAAACATTGTACTTTTCTACTGCTTCTTGTAATTTTTCATCACTGAGTTTTGATACGTCAACTCCTTTAATATCTTCAATACCACATTTCTTGACGATGCCTGTTACCGTCTGTAGATTATCACCCGATAAAACTTTGACATCGACTCCTTGTTCCTTAAAGAACTTAAGAGTCTTTGCAGCTTCTTTTCGCACCTTATCTTCGATTAGAATAAAAGCTAAAACTTTTAAATTTTTAGGCTTATCAGAAAGTTCTTCACTGTTATAAGCTAAAGCAACAACTCGAAAATCATGACTTAACTCAGCTAGTTCATCACCATATTTTTTAGCATCTTTTCCCAGTAAAAATTCAACCGCTCCTAGATAATAACTTTTTTTACCAGTTGCAACAGCCGAAAATTTTCTACTCGATGAGAAATCGATCGTTCCACTAACTTCCCAATCACTCTTAGTTCCAACTAAATCACCGATAGCTCTCGAAGTTGAACTTTCATCTTTTAAAGCGTAATTCATATTAGCTAATATATCTTTTATCTCTTCATCACTCTTTTTAGAAATGTTCTTAATATCTGCTACTTCCATTTTTCCTTCAGTAAGAGTTCCGGTCTTATCTAGACATATGACATTAACACGAGCCAAATTTTCTATACAATACAACTGCTGCACTAATACTTTGTAACGTGCTAGTTTTACAACACTTACTGCAAGAACTGATGAAGTTAGTAATAATAAACCATCGGGTATCATTCCCACTAAAGCTGCGACCGTCTGATAAATCGTATCACTCAAAGGAATTTTACTGATAAAATACTGTTCTGAAAGAAGGATAACCGAAAGAGGTATTATGAGTACTGATAAAACTTTAAGTACTCTATTAAATGAATCCATGATGATAGAAGTGTTTTTCTTAAAGTATTTGGCCTCTTTAGAAATTATTGAGATATAGTTTTCTTCCCCGACGTGAATAACTTCAGCTACAGCACTACCACTGACGATAAAACTACCAGATAAAATCGTATCCCCTTTCTTTTTTCTAACCGGTTCTGCTTCCCCAGTTAGAAAAGCTTCATTAACTTCTACTTCACCATCTAAAACGCTAGAGTCAACTACTACTTGGTCACCAATATTTAGTTTGACAATATCATCTAAGACAACTTCATCAACCGCGACCTTTTTTTCAATACCATCGCGAATAACAGTAACTTTAGCGTTAGTAATCAACGATAATCTATCAATTGTCTTCTTCGATATTATCTCTTGAATTGTACTTATAATTGTATTACATATTAAAACGATAGCAAAAAGACAATTCTTTAGAGAAAAAAACAATTTATTTTCCAATATTCCCACCACAATTATGATTACTGCTAGAGACATAATGACAATATTAAAGTAAGTGAAAACGTTTCCTAAAATAATCTCAGGAATCGTCTTAGTTTTAGGTTGAGTATCGTAATTGACTAAATTTTTATTTTTTCTTATCTGAACTTCTTCTTCTGTAAGTCCCATATTAAAATCTGTTCTCTGTCCACGTCTTTTATCCATTATCTCAACTCCTATTTTCAGTATAGCTTAATTTGAGAGCATTTTTAATTTTTGAACGCTCTATTGATATATTTTTTACATATTTTTACAATTAAGTTATAATATTTATAGGTGATTTTATGCGATCTTTAAAAGAATTTAGAAAAACAGAATTAGTAATTGAAAAGTCTCGTTTTATCGCTTGTGTCTATCGGGTTAAAAATTTAGATGATGTCAATAGATATTTAAAAGAAGTTAAGGAGAAGTATAGTGACGCTAATCACTACTGTTACGCCTATATAATCGATGATTTAAAAAAGTCTAGTGATGATGGTGAACCTGGTGGAACAGCTGGTGTACCAATTATGGAGATACTGTTAAAAAACGATTTAAATTTCGTCCTTTGCGTCGTCACTCGTTATTTTGGTGGCATTAAATTAGGAGCATCCGGTCTAGTTAGAGCTTATGCTAAAGCTTGTAAAATGGCTATTACTGATAATACAGTTGAATTAATTCCCGGTCAAGAAATAACATTTACGACTGACTATCAAACGATGAACTCTATAGATTACTTTTTAAAAGATTACCAGTACAGTAAAGAGTATCTAGATAAAGTTAAATATACTGTCTATATTCCTAACTCGTTAGTACCATCCCTTAATAAATTTAAAATTGATGTCATAACATGTAGTGATACTTTAATAGAAAATAGAGATTCCTAAGAATCTCTATTTTAATTTACCACTAGCTTTAAGTCTATTTATCAAATCTTGATCTACTATATCGGCATTAACCAAAATATCAATCGCTTTATCGTTTATTTTAGAACTATCTTCACCCTGTTCGATATCTTGGGTCAAATCGATGACATCATCAATGGCTACTGAAAGATTTTTCGATATATTGGATAAAACCGGTGTCTTCTCAAGCATGAACGTCTTAACGTTTGACTCTCTTATAACCCCGATATTAAATATTGGATAAGAGAGAACTAAACAGACGAAGACCATTATTAAGTATCCTTCGATAAGTCCAAGAATAAAACCAAAGACTTTGGAAGGAATTCCTAAAATGATGGTGGCATTTAGTATTTTCTCAAACAATCCGGTAAGTGATAAAACCACCCTAAAAATTATCATCAAGATTGAGAAAATAATTAAAAAGGCAATCATCTGATATAAGATGACATTTAAGACGGTCATACCTTTAAAACTTCCAGCAAAATTAAAAAATGGTAAATTTAAACACATCCAGTTAGCAATTGGATTTTTTAAATAGAAAGAGATGATGAATACTGTCAAGAATCCAATCGTCATAACAGCTTCTTTAAATACTCCTCTTTTAAAACCGACAATTCCACTGGCTAAAACCAAAAGAATGATAGCAACATCTAAAACATTAATCATCACAACTACTCCTTTATTCTATTATATCATTATTTTTTAGAATCTTGTTTTAATTCATATAAAATGTTTAACGCTTCAAGTGGGGTAATTTTTAACGGATCAATCTTTTCAAGTTTCTCCAAAACGACATTATCTTGTTCTTCTTCTTTTTCGGTATCTAAGAAGAGACTAGTCTGGGTAAAAGTCTCATTTTTCTTCGATTTATTTTCGTAGACATCGAGAATCTCTTCAGCTCTTTTTATTAAGCTGTTAGGTAGATGAGCAAGAGATGCAACATGGATTCCGTAACTCTTATCGACTGCTCCATTTTTTATTTTGTGTAAGAACGTTATTTTCCCCTCTTCTTCAGTGGCACTGACGTGAACATTTCGCAAATGCTTTAATTCTCCGGCTAGGGATGTCAATTCGTGATAGTGAGTTGAAAATAAAGTTTTAGCTCCTACTGAGTCGTGAATGTATTCAAGAATAGCTTGAGCTAAACTCATTCCGTCATAAGTGGCAGTACCGCGACCTAATTCGTCGAACAAAATCAAACTATTTTTAGTAGCTTCGCTGATTGCAGTATTAGCTTCTTTCATCTCGACCATAAAGGTTGATTCGCCACTAACTAAATCATCACTTGCTCCAATTCGTGTAAATATCTTATCGAATATCGGAATTACACATTTCTTAGCTGGGACAAACGAACCGATTTGAGCCATGATGACAATGATGGCAAGCTGGCGCATATAAGTGGATTTTCCCGCCATATTAGGCCCGGTAATTAGTAAGATATTAGTATCTTTTCCCATGATTATGTCGTTGGGAACATAATCTTTATGACTGACCTTTTCAACGACTGGATGTCTTCCATCTTTAATCATTATTTCATCTTCAATAGTAAGAGTCGGTTTGACAAAAGCATTTTCTTCGGCCACCGTCGTAAGAGATGCCATCATATCGACCTCAGCAATTATACGACTTATCTTCTGGATTCTACCGATATATTTTTTAACTTCATCGCGGATCTCCATAAACAATTTATATTCGAGATTGATAATTTTTTCTTCTGCCCCTAAAATGATGTTTTCTTTCTCTTTTAAAAGTGGGGTAATAAATCTCTCAGAATTGGCCAAGGTCTGTTTACGTTCGTAATTGTACTCTTCTTTTACCAGTGGAACATTTCCTTTACTTATCTCGATGTAGTAACCGAATACTCTGTTATATCCAACTCTTAAATTTTTTATTCCTGTACGTTCTCTCTCTTCTTTTTCTAGTTGCAAAATAAAATCTTTACTACCACTACGGATACTCTTAATTTCATCTAATTCACTACTGTATCCATCTTTAATCAAGCCACCCTCTTTTGTTGAAACAGGGGCATCTTCATTAATCGATTTTTCCAAAATGTTGTATAACTCATCTAGGGTTTCAATGTTCTTACCATAATCGATTTCTTTTAATATCTCACTTATTCTAGGTAGAGCTTGTAGAGAATTTTTTAGTTGAATCATATCACGAGCATTGACATTACCATAGTTAATTCTTCCCGCTAGACGCTCTAAGTCGTATACTTTATCCAACTCTCTTTGTAATTCTTCTTTTAATATGAATTCGGTAAGTAACTTTTCAATTATTTTATATCTTCTATTTAACTCTTCCATATCAGTAAGTGGATTCTCGATATTAAATCTCAAAAATCTACTTCCCATCGCTGTCTTAGTCTTATCTAAAAGCCAAAGTAAAGAATACATGCGATCATGATTTCTAATCGTTTCAACTAATTCGAGATTTCTCTTAGTATGGACATCAAAAGTTAAATAGTTCTCACTGGTGATTACTTCAGCTTCCTGAATATGCGAAACATCACCTTTTTTAGCATTTATGACATACTCTAAAAGATGTTTAATCGTCGTTACTAATCTGATATCCGAAATGTTTTCATATATCGCCTGGTAGTCTTCACCACTATAGACGTCATCAGTAATCGTCACTAGAATATTGTATTGTTCTCTTAAAATGCCAATTATCTCACGATTGATCTTATCGTTGACAATTACTTCTAAAATGCCACGTTTTACTACTTCTTTAATCAATTTCTCTTGGTCGTGTTCCAAGATTAAACAGTACAAGTATCCGGTAGTAATATCAGCGAAACTTATTCCATAACAGTATTCAAAGTCATAGATACTTCCGATATAATTACTACTTTTTTCATCCAAACTACTATCTAATTTAGTCCCACGTGTAACTACTTGAATGACATCGCGATCAACCATCCCTTTGGTATCTTTCGGATCTTCTAACTGTTCGACAATCGCTACTTTGTATCCTTTATCGACTAATTTATCCAAATAGCTCTGGTAAGCATGATATGGAACACCACACATCGGAACTCGCTCATCTAACCCAGCATTTCTTCCGGTTAAAGTAAGTTCTAACTCTCTACTTCCAATGATTGCATCTTCAAAAAACATCTCATAAAAGTCACCCAATCTAAAAAAGATAATAGTATCGTTATACTTATCTTTAATATCTAGATATTGCTTCATCATGGGACTTATTTTTGTTCTATCAACTTCACTTCTGTTCATACTACACCTACCACATACAGTTACTTATTTTTTAACTAGTACTTTACTTTTATCAATACTTTCTTCTCTATTATTACTTTCATATGCTTCTTTAGCTAAATTATAATTAGTGACATATTCACTTCTATCAATTTCTTTATATAAATCAGAGTTACGATATACAACTAATCTAATCGCATCTCCTTCTTTTACATCAATTTCTCTAGGGCGATAAACAAGTAATGGTCCATCTAACCAGTTGGTGATTTTTCCCATTTTAAGACGTTCTTTTTTCATAGGAAACAACTCTTCTTTGGTCGTTACTTCAAAATATTTACCATCATCGTAATACAAAAAGATATCAGCAATGTAATTGTAATCGGTCAAAATAACTTGACCAGATTCACTAATTCTTTTCAATCCACGATCACTAAGACCCATAAGAGTAGCTTTTCTTATTAATCCTTTACCTTTCATAGCTTTTCACCTCGCTTAAATATTATATCAAAAACAACTATTTTTTCCAAGTATTTCTAAACTCCAGAATTAGGATTATAACGCTTGTAAAAAACTTTTCTAATCCAATCTACTGGTATAACGGTAAAAGCAAATGACAACATGATTAAAAACTCTTTAAAATTAAGGCCAGTCGTCCTAAACAAATCGCCACCAAAATAGATTAAAAGAACTTGAACGACAACGATAAAACTCATGATGATGATAAACATTTTATTCTCGAGAATATTAGCTAAAATATTAATTCTACTCGTTCTAGCATTGAAACTGTTAAAGATGTCGATAAAGATAAATAAACCAAAGAAAGCTGTCATTAGATATATGTCGTCGATACTACTGCGAAAGAGGTTTCTTATCATCGGCAGTTTTAAAAATAAAAGACAGAGAATAGCGGAATAACCACCGGTAAATATTATTTCACTAATCATGTAAGAGTTAATGATACTTTCATCTTTTTTCTTGGGTTTTTCCTCCATATATTCCATAACTGGTGGTTCAAAAGCAAAGGCCAATCCGGCGAGAGTATCCATAACCATATTGACCCAAAGCATCTGAATTACGGTAACAGGAGTTTCAATACCGATAAAAGGACAGATGATCGATAACGTAATGGCACAGAAATTGATGGTCAGTTGGACGATTATAAATTTACGAATACTTTTAAATATCGTTCTACCGAATAAAATGGCTTTAGAAATCGACAAGAAATTATCATCTAAAATGACGATATCACTGGCTTCTTTACTAACTTCACTACCACTTCCCATCGAAAAGCCGACATCAGCTCTTTTTAAAGCAGGTGAATCGTTAACGCCATCGCCAGTCATTCCTACTACTAAACCTTCTTCTTGGGCCACTCTTACCAACCTACTCTTATCCTGTGGTAAGCTTCTAGCAACTACTTTAAGTCGCCCTAAAATATTTTTAATCTCTTCATCACTTAGAAGCGATAATTCATAACTGGTAAGAACAATATCTCTTTTATCGTGAACTAAATCTAAATCTTTAGCAATAGCAAGGGCTGTCTCTTTGTTATCACCAGTAATCATAACCGTATTTATCCCTGCTCCATTGACTATTTTTAAAGCATCTTTCGCTTCTTTTCTAATTTCGTCTTTAATACAGATTATTCCTACTAAAGTTAGATTAGAAATGTTATTTATATCGCCACTGTATTTAGCTAGTAATAACACTCGCATACCTCTTTTAGTAAGACTGGTAATCTTTTCTTCTATCCTTCTTTTATCTAGAAGTGAAGTGACTATTCCTTGGTCATTTACATAACTATTACATTTAGGTAACAATACTTCACTAGCGCCCTTAATGACGTTATAAGTATTGCCATCATCTATTCTAGCAATAGAGTACTTGTTTTTACTATCAAAACTGACACTCGATATCTTTTTGATTTTAACTTTGTCACTGATAAATTTTCGAAGTGCTTGATCGGTAATATTACCACCGAAGACGTGACCAGTTTCATCCATTTCACTCTCACTACTACCGATGATACAAGTCTTAACTGTCTCATAAAACTGCGGATTTCTCTTTAATTCCGTCTCGGATAAATATTCTCTTAGACCACCACTGTAGATACCGACTACTTCTAATTTACCTTTAGTAAGAGTTCCTGTCTTATCAGTAAACAATAAGTTTATGGAACCAGCTGTTTCGATTCCGGTCAGTTTTCTTACTAAGACATTATCTTTTAACATGCGCTTCATATTAGATGATAAGACTAAGGTAATCATCATCGGTAACCCTTCGGGAACCGCCACAACAATTACAGTTACACAGAGAGTTAAAGCGTATAACAAGTGGTTTAATAGATAGGGAACGTTACTAAGGGATTCCATAATGAGACTCATATCAAAATTGTTCTTAATGACAAACTCTGAAAAAAGATAAGAAAAAGAAACTAAAAAGGCCCCAATATACCCTATTTTACTTATCAGTGTCGCTAATTTGGTAAGTCGTACCTTTAGAGGGCTATCAACTGTTTTTATGGTTAACTCATGAGCTATCTTGCCATAGACAGTATCCTTTCCCACCGCATCAACTTTCATAATGGCACTTTTAGAGATGACTACACTACCGCGATATACTTTATTCTTTTCCTGAATAATGCCATTGATATTTTTAATTTCTTCTTTAAATATTTCTTTACTCTCACCACTTAAATTAGCTTCATCTAATCCAACTTCACCCTTTACGATATGCCCATCAGCTACTACTTTATCACCACTGTGAAGAACGATGATATCATCTTTTACTACATCACTCGCAGCAATCTCTTTTAACTTGCCACCTCTTTTTACTTTAGCTTTTAAATCTAGAGCTTCCTCCTGCATTTTATTAAAAGCCTTCTCACTTCCATATTCGCTCAAAGCCGAGATACTCGTCGCTACAAAAATGGCAATCATTATTCCCAAAGTCTCAAACCAATCAAAATCTTTAACTAAAAAGACTAGTTTTATTCCCAAAGCTAAAAGTAAGATCTTGATAATGGGATCCCCTAGTGCTTCTAATAAAAAACTTTTAAAACTATTTTTACTCTTTGTATCGATATTGTTACTACCATATTTTTTTCTATTTATTTCTACTTGCTTTTCATCCAAACCTAAAAAATCATTATCCCACATAAAAATAGTCCTCCTAGAAAATAGTACGTTCTCACGCCTATTTTTAGAAAGACTATTATCATACATTATTCTACTATTTTTTTAACCATTTCATTCTTAGCTGTACTTTTATATTTTGCTTTATAATCACGATATAATCCCAAGTAATCACCTATTAAACTTCTATCGCGATTAATATCTTCTATTATCGGAAACTTTTTAGTTATTTTCTTATATATTTTACTGTCGGTGTAATCAAACTCATCAATAACTTCCTCTTCTGCGGTTTCTAAATAATCAGCACTAGCGTCATACTTCTCTTTTAGATAATCTTTGTACAACTCTTCACATTCATCCATCTTTTCGACGAACTCATCTTCATATATAAAGTCATAATTATCACCATTTTCTTCGATTGTATATACCCCATACTTTAGAATGATATCTTTAATGTTTAAATAAGTATGGACATCTTCTTCTAGTGATAGATTTAGACGATTAGAATTGGATATCAAGCCTCTGACCATGATACGGAATACGTCGTAATAAGCAGCCATGCCGATTTCCTCTTTGAATCTTTTTTGGGTATTAGCTCCAGTAAGATCTTGAATATCAGTAGATAAATAGTTATCTGCTTTCACTCCTTCCAAAGAGTAATTGATGATGGCAAATTCACTAAGATCTAGGTTTTTACCAACACCAAAAAATTCATAATACTTACTCAAATCAGAATCAAATAGCGAGTTGTAGTAATCTTCTACTTCGTTATCGTTAAACATCGATAGAAGCCAAAGAACTTTTTCGATTTCGATTTTACTGGAATAAGTGTAGTATTTTTCGTTTTCGTCATAGTTTTCATCTTGTCTTCCGATATAACTTTCAGCTGAAGACTCACAAGCAGCATGTCCAATCATTTTATCATCAGATATATCTATTAGAATTGAATCATATTTCTGTCCGGTTCGACAAGCACATTTTTCTTGACGAACATGTTCTAACTCGTGTTTAATGACATGCTTATAAAAGTCGCGATAACTCATTTTCCCACCATATGATAATTCAGTATCGTATTCGTAAGATCCATTGATGTTATCTGGCCAAAGTGTTAAAGTATCTAAATCGGGATTGTACAAACCGTCAAAGTCGGTCTCCGGTCCATCGATAGTAACTGAAATTTCAGATAATTTGTGAAAATCTTCACGAGTCACATTAGATGCTCCATCGAACACTTCTTCAAGTGCTTGTCTAAATAGTTTCTCATTATCATCATCATTTTCAAAGAAATTACCATAATCTTTATGATTCTTACAAAAGACTTCGGTATTTTCTTTTATAATGTCTACTGTCTCATCGATATCAGTCACTTCATAAGTACAGTTTTCAGCACTAACGCTAGATGATGCTAAATCAGCCAAATAAGCGATATCAGCATCAGTTATATATAAATCGCGATATTTATAAACTGGCTTCAAACTAGTATTTAAAAAAGATACATATTGTTTTGTCTTTTCTTCACTAAGTTTTTTATTTTCACTACATCCACCAAGTCCAAATGGCATGGTTAGAGCAAGTGCTAGTAATAATTTTTTCTTTAATTTCATAAAATCTCCTTATTTATTTTTATTATATTTAATACATTTATCATGGCTCTTCTCATCTTTTAGAGTACCATTATTAATTCTTCTAAATACTTCATTGATTACAGAAGGAACGGATGGCAATTCGCTATCCAATATATACTTATCTGCAATGGCTACATGTATTTCATCGATCTTTATATCATCCATAACTAATCCATTATAAGCACTTGGACTGATGTAATTTTCCCTAGGTAATAAATAAAAATATTCGTTTAATTTCTTATCTTTCTTACCACAGAAAGTATTAAATTCTTTTAAAACCTCAATTGGTAAATCAGTATTTAAATAATAATCTAACAGATTGAATGATGAATCATTGACTTTCTCTTTGACATCTTCTAATAAAGTAGTTAGATAATTATAAGTATCATTACCGGAATAATCAATTGCCTTTTCAAATACTGATAAAAAGTTGGCAAATTTCTCTAAATCTTTAGTCTCCAATTCTTTAAATGATTTTAAAGAATCATCGCGTTTAACTAAGTCATTAAATCTTTTTTCTAAAGAGTAAAGCTTCTCTTCTTCTTCGTAATTACGTCCGAGATTAACTAAACGTTTTTTTAGATAGCTACAGTCACTTCCAGATAATTCGATGTCGTATTCAAAGATTTTCTTTCCTGTCATCAATACTTCTTCAACAATGCGGTTAAGTTTTTGTTTATGAATAGCTATTTCTCTATTTTTTTCTCTCTTATCGGTTTTAGATACTTTAACCCAGTTCTTATCCTCTATATCATTGTAGATGTTATAAGTTGCTGAAAAGAACTTGCGTAATTTATCAAATTTAGTCTTATCATCACAATAATTTTCAAAGTATAAGCAAACGGGATCAAAGTAGTAAACTTCGGGAACTAGACCACATAAAAGAGCGGGAGTCATTTTAAAATCTCTATTATTAGCTATATTGAAACAAGATAAATCGATGTTATTACGTTCGTTAAAAGAACGACAGTAAGCAGATATATCAATTTCATCAGAAGCATATTTTTTAAAGTCATCTTGAACAAACTTCACAAGTTCTGAGTTGTTATTACGTATCTCTTGCCACTTTTTAGACACATCTCTATGCATACGACGAGATACCTCTTTACGCTGTACTCCTTTACCATAAGTTTGATATATTTCATCAGATAGAGTAACAAAATTGTCGAAGTTTAGTTTTAAAGAATCTTCTTCATATCTTTTCTGAACGCCATTTAATATTCTTACAATTTTTAACAGTTTTTTCTTTAAAAGAGTTTTTAGCTCTTCTTTAATTGGAAATCTATCTACTTCGCTATTGAAATGTATTAAGAAATCAGTATTGTTAGCTTCACTCAAAAAGGAGTGATAATTCTTAAAAACAGGCATGACCAATTTTTCATCGATATCTTTATATTTAGTATTTAACAAAGCATAGATTGGGTTAGTGACGCTTTCGTCATGAGGAATTATCGAGATAATATTCCAAGAACTAAAAGTTGGTACTACCCTCTGTAAGATTTTTTCACTAGCATTAGCTTCCCCGTGCACTAGTGGCAAATCAACTTTATTAGGTTGCGTTAGAATATCGTAATAATATTTTCTTATTTTACCATTCATGTAATTTCTAAAATGTTCTTTAAATTCAAAATCAGGGGATGCTCCAAAACGTTTATAATAGTCGGAGATAAATAGTAACGTCTTAAAATAAATACGTCTATTGTTCTTATTTTTCATCGCTGCATTGACAAAATAATCCATCACATCGATAGTAGATGATAGATCTTTTCTTTTATCACTGATGTATTCACTCATCATCTTAGTTAACTGCCACCTGTTTACTTGAGCCTCAGGATTGTTTCTAAAAGGATAACTAATTCCTTTTTGGGAAGCCGAGAAAATAATTTTCTTTAAGAAAGTGATAATCTCTTCATCACCGATTTCATATGGCAAATAGTCTACTAAAGCATCATTGATATCTTGAAGTGTTACCTTACTCATATTTAAACCCCTCCATAAAACAGCGTATATTTTACCATAAATTCTAAAAAAAGTCAATTAAAAAAGCTACATGTTCTGTAGCTTCTCAATTGCATCCGCAAAGGTTTTTACTTCGATAATTTTGATATCGTAACCACGTTCTTTTTTTACTTTAATCGCTTCTTTATAATTATCACCAGTAGGAACTAGAAAAATATCGGCCTTATCTTTAACTGCTCCACTCAATTTATACTTGATACCACTTATCTCACCGACATTACCAGCTGAATCAATCGTTCCGGTTCCGACAATCTTTTTACCCTTAGTTATATCTTCTTTAGTAAGCTTATTGTAAATAGCTAATGCCAATGTAAATCCTCCAGAAGATCCACTTTCATTCTTTTTGAAATTAAAGGTTAATTTCGGGTCAGTTTCATAATCTAGTAAAGTCATAATCATGATGCCCGCATATGTTTTACCCTTTTCTTCAAAGACTGTAATTTCTATCTCTTTTTCCTTATCATCACGTTTTATTTTTAATTTTACTTTATCTTTAGCCTTATGCTTACTAATGATTGTACCAAATTCATCGATATCTTTTATTTCTTTACCATCGATAGCAAGTATTTCATCTCCAACGTGGATATCACCACTTGCCTCTTTATACACGTAATAAACATAATAATGTTTTTTATTTATCTTAAACGACTTACCTGCTTCGTGATAGGCAACACTAGCAGATGCCTGCAAGGAATCTAAAAGATCCATCTCATTTCTCTTACTTACATCGACCAATGTTTCTTCATCATCAATTTTATAGAGATTGGCATCGACTAAATCCCAATCAGGAATTATATAACTGAGACCAAAAGTTAAAACATTAC